>CAZTAS010000341.1:0-5241 GCA_964611635.1 uncultured Thermodesulfobacteriota bacterium | reverse complement strand
CCCCTTTTGTGTCCCCCCTGAAGCTCAGATCAAAACCGCATTCAGACAGAAACGATATAAGGATAACATTCGCTGTATCCTGGTGCGGAAACCCGAACTCAGAGAACTGATCATCCGTAAAATAATTCGGTACCGGCGCATGGGTTTCGAGTTCCAAAAACTTAACATTTCTCAGAGCCTCTTTAAGACTTTCTCTCGGACTGAATATTTCGTACTCACTACCCTCGACATCTATTTTTAGGGAATTATATACTTTATTCCCTCAAAATATTGTAAGTTGTTTATTCTTATCATTAATTTTATTTTTTGTACAATATCCTATCGTAATTGCCGGCCGTGAAAATATACGAGTTAAATCATGCCATTCTTTTGAATAATGCTGTTTTCTGAAATCATCGTTTTTATAAAGCATTGAGAATGGAAGATATCCAAGATCCCAAATTTTCATCAATCTTGATTCAGCACTTTTTAACGATTCGCCATTAAAACCGATAAGAACATAACACCGCTTTTTATTTCGATCATAATGTGAAAGCATTTCTGAAGCACGCTCGATATAATATGTATTTCCACAATGGTCGTAAGAAAAAAACATCTGGTCAACTCCTATTGAATCTAACAATTCGACATGGTAATCCGTTAAAAATTCAGCATCCAAGCCCATAAACCTCGCACCCCTTGATTGTCGTTTCAGCATTTCAAAAACGTTAACAAGATGTTCATTTGAGCAGGCAAGAAGGTTATTATCCTGAACAATATGGCCCTCTTTTATAGGAATCTCCCTCAATTTCCCTTCTCGCTTAGGAACAAAACACCAAGGGCAATCTTTAGGGCAACCCCTCGATGTTATAACAACGCCGCCCTTTATGAATCTTCCGGGTTGGAAATCTTCGCCGTAAGCATTCAGTGCAGGACCGCCCAACAAAACGTTTGAATAATATTTTGACCACGACCTATAAAGCCGTTCACATTCGTTTAAATCCCACGTAAAGGTACAAGAAATCGATACAGGCAAACCAGGAGGTCTGTTTATAATCGGTGGATCTCCAACAAATGAAAGATCATCATTTGGAGTCCATTTGGTTCTTCGTGGGAATACTCTAATAATCATATTTACTTATCCGAGGGAGTTAAGTATATAATTCCCTATTTTTAAGACATCGACAGGGCTTAGAAGAGACAATACCTTTTCAATGGATATCGTGTTTACCTTCCCTATCGGCATACCTCCCCTTCCAAGATATACCCCGCACTGGCCTTTGTTGTTGCCGTTTAGATATAAGTCTCTGATTTCCTCATCGGTCATTCCTACGGCTGCCCATACCGGCTTGATGATATTCTGAAGCCTGTTCGAATAGACGTTTTTAACAAGCAGGTCGTAATTTTGCTTGTATGCCTCTATCGCGATGATTTTCTCAAATCCTTTCTCTGCTGCAAAAAATAAAGCACTACAACCAACATGAGAACCTATTTCGATCATTGTTTTGTGATCACCGTTGTAGCTTTCCATATACTTAACACTATCATCGAGAATAAAGGCGTCTATGCTTTCAATGCTTACGGTAACATCTCGGCTTTTAATATTTGGGTGCATGACTTCTATAATTCCCGACTTTAGATCGTGATTTTTAGTTCCCAGTGTTTCTATGGGTATGTTTTTGCTGTCTTCGAGTACAGACATATCGATTTTCTTGTCCCTGCATTCCCATATTTCAGGCGGTATTGTCTGATGGCACTGATAGCAAAGCTGATATGGTTTGATCTCTCTATTCAGGAGATCGTCATCGAGTACATGGCCGAAAGCCCCGATACTGCGATAATCATAACAGCATGGAGTTACGTCCCCTTCTTTCTGGATATACCCCCGACCTTCGATTAATGGATCGCACGGCATGTTGATTTCACAATTAACCGAATATTCAAGTTCGAGCTGTCCTGCCCAATTGTGAGGCTGAACAATGGCTCCCATGCTTAGTATGCCTTTTATCCCTGCTTTGGCCATCATCTGGACGGCTTTACGAGCATGAAAGGCCGAGTGCGCGCTCAGGTCAACCCTATCAATACCAGAATCAGCCAGTTGTTTTGCCATAACCTCGGTCATATTTACGCCGTTGGTGCAGAATTGTACCCTACGGGACCCCATTATATCTTTGACCTTGCGGACACGCTTGATAAGTTGAGGATCAAGGCAGCTTTCTCCGGTCCCGTTCAGATTGACTTCCTGCTGAGTGCCCATGTCGCATAATCTTGACAGCCATACAAGTGAAGCCTCGAATATTTCATCGGACATTATCCCCGGCTTGCGATTAGGATGAATAACGAGCTTACGATTGACACAATATTTGCAGGCCAAAGAACAGATATTAGATAATTCTATGGTCGTAATGGTCTTTAGAGTTATCATCTTCTTTTATATCCATGGGCCTGGCAAATCCATGTTGACATTATTTGTGGTAATGGTTGAATGACTCGACCATCAGAATCATAATTATATTTTGGATTTATCATTTGTTCACAATTACATTCCTTTTCTTCGATACACAAAACCTCACCTTCACAAAACCATTTTACATCCTCATATCTTACCCATTCTCCTTTATCATCTTGTATTGACTTTATAAATGGAGCGTTTGGATATCTCGTTTCAATTTTAAAATCATATCGTTTCATCCTTTCCTTTCTCCTTTCTCATACTTTCTCTAAATTAAATCCTTCCTGGTCATAATTCGAAAGACCCGTATCCATAGTTCCTTTAAGCATATCAGATTCATAGTCGATTTCAAGAAAATAACATATCCGCTTAAGTTCTATCTCCGGCCTCAATACCAAGTCCTCAAACGAAAGCCTTATCACTCTATCAGGGTATTTCTCTCTCATGGCCCGATAGATTTCAGACCACCAATCCCAGTTTCTAAGATAAACTTCTTTTGGTGCTCTGCCAACTTTGTAAAACCTCGACCATCTTCGGCGTATAAAAATAATCTTGAAATGTTCAATAAGCCTAACTGCATCTTCTGTCGAATATCCTCTGGTTATGAACTGCTCAATAGGAACCTTATTTCCCCATACAAATCCACCGTTTCCGGTTATCTCCGCAAGCTCAAGCCAGTATTCAAGTTCTTTGTCAGGTCCAACATAGGTTCGCGTATTGTCTCCGGGTCTATGCCCTCGGTGTTCAAACAATACTTGGCATTGTGAATGAGCGTTAAGCAGACCCCTCAATAGAGAAGTTCCACCACCTCCGTTGCCAAGTATCATAAAGTGTTTCAAATCAAATCCTTTTTAGTTTTGCCGGGAGAGGCTATTTTTACTCCCCCGGCGTCCCGAGAAAGGAGACGGTCCAAGAGTCTCCATGGACCCTAATTAAGCCGTTTTCGTATTCCAACGGCACCGATAAGCACCAAGACTATACCGATTGATAAAATTCCTACCTTTACTGGTGGTATTATCCCGGCTATAATCATAATGCCCCCTACAACTTCAAGAAAAAATGTTAATGGTTTAGACATAATTCTCTCTCCTTTCTCTAAGAAAATCCCTTGTGAGGCTCAAGCCTCGGTTTTGAACTCTCTTTCCCATCCCACCCGTCAACTATTGTCACCGGAACGAGTACGCTTCGACATTGGTAGTGGTTTGGAGGCGTATAATTGGAAAAATCACGCAGTATCTTGCCGTTCAATTCCTCACAAATCGGCGTTGTCCTATCATCAAGTATCGCGCTATATTCATAGGCAACGATAAAGCCTTTAAATTCCTCATTTCCGAATAGTGCCTGACGAGCATCATTCACGGCTGAGGCCGTATTTGTCCTCGCAATGTTTTCAAGCCTTGCGGGCACATTCACCGCACGGCCGGCAGCATCGACTTGCGGAAGATAGGTGCTCAGATCGGTATCATCCCATATTGAATCTATGGTCTGTTTCAAGGTCTTGTCGTACTTTATTGCGTTTTCGAGTACCCGGTTGATTGCATCAAATGTACGGTAGAATATCGTATCGGCTATCTTGAGGGCCTTAGAGCTCAACGACTTCTCTATCTTGGTCTTATCCATACCGATCCGTGGATCACCGATCTTGAACTTTCGCATCTTAGGCTTGGGAACTTCCTTCATTGCAATATTGTAATTCGTATCGGTTATTTCCTGAAGGTTGTCTTTGATAGTCTTTCTCAACCTCCCGTTGATCGAGTTCGGTTGTGTTATTTTCTTTAGCTCGGTTAATTGGATGTTTGCCCCAGACTTCTGACCAAACAAGGTCTTTATCTGCTTCTCGACATTCAGTGTGAGTTCGGCCATGACATCAGTCATATCTTTTAGCAACTTGCTGTCAGACTTATCCCATGTTTTTTCAAGTTTAGCAAAATTCATACGCCTGAGCCATGGCTTATCGGTCATTTCTTTTAAAATAAACTGCTGTTGATCTTCCGGCTTCTGCTCAATCCAATCAGAATTATCCGGGATCTCTATCGGTTCAACAGGACTTTCCTGGGGTGGTATTTCAGGGATTTCCGGCATTTCTTCTTCAGCCTTATCTGGGGCACCCATTAATCGTCTGATCCAATCCTCATCAGAATCAGATTTTGTAACGGCATTCTTACTTACGAGTTCAGCCCATGCTTTGGCTATTATTTCCTTCTGAGATTCGCTTATGGGCTCGAACATAAAGGGTGGGAAATTGTTTGTGCCGAAATTCCACAAAGCGAGCTGTTTGAACATTTGCTCATTTAAAGTCTCTGCCAGTCGGTTTGCAATCGCATCAAGTATCCAGAAAAAGGCGGTTAATTGTGTCTGGCTCTGACTATACGACCCGGTTTGACCCTGTTCTGAAAGTCCGAGAAGGTTGGGCACGAGGATTGATTTTGCAATGGCTTTATCGTGTTGGGCTATTGCTCGTTCATAGGCATCGGTTCTTAATGGTTGGACAGCATCAAGTTTTACATTATCAGGAACGATAGCGCCCGTTCTTGCGCTAACATTTTTCATCAGGTTTTCGAGGTTGGTTTTATTGTCTCCAACGAGTTGGCCTTTAACAGCAGCCCACAGAAACCCGGAGGCATGTCTTTCGAGGTGGATGTTCTGGAACTTGATTGCTATGTCTTTGCTCCACCACGCGCGATATGCAGCCCTTAAATCAGACTCGCCATAATGAGGGTCTATGTCAGGCTGATGTACGAAATGAATAACCTTGTCCATAGGTATCGGATGATCACCACCCATGGCGTTCTGCCTGAGTTCTAATATAT
>CAZTAS010000340.1:0-5281 GCA_964611635.1 uncultured Thermodesulfobacteriota bacterium | reverse complement strand
CCCTCCGAGAATTGTGTGTCTATAAAGTACCATTTAATTCGACCAATTAAGGGGACATTACCATTATTTATAGGCACTGCGAAATCTAGAGAAAAATATGGTTTTTCTGGCCGATCAGGATACCATCCGCGCGGCTAAAAACATCCGGAAGGTGGACAGGGTCTTGAAAATCGCCATTGGGCTGGAGAAAGATGCCATCCTTATACTATCAGGAGATTCAGCTTTTGGTGGCTCCAGAACACCATCAGGTATTGAACAAGGTTATAAGGGAGGAGCGGTTCAACAGGAGTAAGCTTGCTCTCTTTGGTAATCAGCATCATGTATATGCTCCAGCCTGTTTCAGAGGAGCGGATGGGAAATCACCAACTCTTGCGCATCTCTGAGAGCTTCCGAAAGTGTATTTTCTCCTCTTCCACAACTCGATCCAGAACGCCATGATATTCCGTGGCAACGATTGGCCGCATCTCCTGGTAATAGAGAATGGAGTCCTTCTCGAAACGGATAGCAGCCTCCAGCGCCTCATCAGGACTATTTGCATTTTCGGCCATGCGGATGGCATCTTCGTCACTACGGAATACGGCGCTCTCCTCAAGAAAACTCAGGCCCATGTGATAATCTTCCAGGTCATAGCCGAAATCGGTGCGGAAGACGTCGCTCTCCTTTTTTAGCTGCTCGAATTGTTCCTTGTGCTTCTGCTCCTTCTCAGCGAGAAATGCAAAGAGCTCCTTCTTTTCTTTCTGGTTCGTTTTTTCCCGGAGCTTCCGATAAAAGCTTCGGCCTGCGACCTCCATCTTTATGGCCACATCCAGGATTTCTCCTGAGCGATAATAAACCATAAATTTTCTCCTCACAGCCCTTTGGATGTGCAACCAGAGCTTGATTGGTTGTAAGTCGAATTATGGGTTAAGCACACAGATTCCTTTTGGTTGCCTAATCATTGGCACCAAGCTTTCCGACAGCGAGAAGACATAATCTCCTTCATCGGGCCCAATGAAACCTGCCATCAAGTCCTGACCTATAATAATAGAGGCCACGTGTCTGCCAGAGGCCAGAAGAACCCCACCCTTTGACAGGCACAGAGCCTTGATCACGCCCTTGGTGATGAAGCTCTTTATATGTTCAATCTCCACCATGTTTCCCTGGGGATATCTCCGAAAAAGGAGATTAAACAATTGAGGGACCAGGGCAAGGGCATAAGGCCCGGGAAAGCCTGCCGCATCCAGTGCGGTAGCTGCCTGGATCAGGTTGTCCGCTGCCGCCCCCACCGCCTCCCATGATGCAAGCTTGACGGCGCATGTTCCCTTGGCATTAAGCAGACCTTTGATCCCCACAGCGTCAGACCCGTTTAGGACCAGGGAATCTTCTTGCCTTGCGGTAGCGATAGCTGCCTCAACGACTGTGCTCGCGTTAAAAATTATCCCGGTTTCCTCGAAATGCTGTATATCTCGGCTTCCAAGCCGAAAGGTTGCCCGGATAACAGGCACTGGCTTGATGCTGCTGCTCGAGACCTGAGCTTCTACACGGCCGACCTTGGTTTTCTCATTGAGCGGGGCATCATTTTCTGCCAGAGCCTTGAGGGCTATTCCATATGGTCCCTCCACGTGGAGCAGCCGCCTTCCGGACAGCTGGCTTTTGGCTGCCTCAACCACTATTGAATCCAGACGATGCCAGAAATCTTTTTTAAAAGGCGCATCTTCACGGTGCAAGTATTGGCTGGTCATAATCTCCTCCTCGATCTATTCTCCTTTTCATTCAGGGGTATTATTCTTCTTTCAGAGACCCAATGGTAGGGATTTCCTCGGTAGGTTGTTCTGCCTCCGCTTCGGCTGGCTCGCCTTTGAGCTCCTCGGCAATTTCATCCACCTCTGCCGCTCCTTTCGCAAGGAGTTTCTCTTCATCGGCCAGCAAAATATTCAACAGTCGCTGGAACTCCCCTGCATGGACCCTCTCTTCATCGGCGATGTCCAGCAGCACCTTCTTTGCCAGGGGATGATCCGTGGCATCGGCATGAGCCTGGTACAGATGAACAGCTTCCTGCTCAGCAGCAATGTTAAGACGTATAGCCCTGGTGAGCTCCGCCAGAGTTAGAGGAGTTTTGGGAATCTTTCCACTGAATGGATTTAAGAATTCAGGCATAATGTTTTACCTCCTTTGTGATTCTAATTTATGAGAATATCCAAGTGGGATTTTGGATGTCTCAGAACTATAGTGAATGGCAAAGATTCAATTTACGCTCATTCGGGAACAGCATTATGTTCATTATTTTTGCGGGGTTTCCACCAATCTGCTTGCCTGGCATAGGCTAAGAATTAGAATACACTATAAAGGATGAATAAATTGTTTATAACCGATGGATTCCTTTCGTGTTAGTCACGGGATTCCCACTTGCTGGGAAAGCTCTCTTCTAAAAGCCCGCTAGGAGGACTTTCTAATTTTCCAAGTCTTCATTTTGGAAGTATGGATATAAAAACCTTATACTATTGTATGAAGTTTATCTAGAACAGCATCTTATTGCTCTGAAAAAAACAAT
This sequence comes from uncultured Thermodesulfobacteriota bacterium, assembly GCA_964611635.1. Lineage (GTDB taxonomy): Bacteria > Desulfobacterota > JAFDED01 > JAFDED01 > JAFDED01 > JAFDED01. The sequence continues at coordinate 2,751 of CAZTAS010000340.1, read as the reverse complement.
TGAGAAGACCGAAATACAATAAATTTATTCCAAAGAATAAACTTTCTATAAATTTAATCACTGGTAAAATAATTTGCAAGAAAATTATCGGAAGAACAAATATTTTAACATGACTTCGACAAGACGAATGAAGGAGTGGGTCTTTCATATTTTGCGGCCGTCGATGGGCTGAATGGATTAACTGCAGTCGCCCCATTGGACCCTTCCGTTAACCCCGTTTTCTTTCTTCGAACTCTCCCCGCTTGAGGTAATACAAACTCAGAAGCATATTAGAGGCGGTTATTGTCAAGGGTGAAATCAAACAGGAGTTTCCCAAAAACTTTCAAGAGGAAAAAGAGTATGCAGCCTAGAAGATTCATCTCAGAGATAGCTGATAAAAAAATTTTGGGAATAGCACACCTTGCCGGAACCCAGGGAAAGCCAGGTGTGTGCGAAGCATAGGAGAACCATTGCAAGCTCTAATCTTATCTCAATGGATAATTTTGTTTGCCATCGTATATCCCAAATTCCACATAAATATGATCTATTGCTTTTCTCAAGAGATGCTCCACACCTTCTCCCACAAAATAGGCATGCTTGATCACATCAATGAGCCGCATCAACCATTGACTAGGAACTGTTCATTCTGGTGGGATTAGATGGTTGAAATAGAATGGAGATAGTTCTTGACCAACCGTGTAAATGAGCAGGTCTTTGAATTCTTGTCATTGGATGAGGTAAGGATAATTTTTCTTCCAGTCAAGGACAAAAAAGGTTAACTTTTTTCCCTTTTGAGTTGCTTTAAAATTTGAAATGAAAGATTTGTTTTTCCAGTGTTTCTCATCCCTGTTATTAGCCCCTTAGAACCCTGGCATCGACAAAAAATTGTCTATATGGTAAAGCTGCAATACCTATGATTTCAAAGACTTTTTGCATTTCACTTTTGATATTGGCATAATGTATGTCTATATCACATTGACTTCGTGGTCTCTGTTTGGTTTCGCCCTTGTCGACTCTTGACAGCAGAGGCCTCAACACTTTTTCCCGGAGCACGACAAAGGCCGCTATTCTGCGCAAACCATCCTGGGTTGGCTCGCAGCGGCGAGAATGTTCGATCAGACGAATAAGTTGCTTCCCTCGGAGCTTCTTCAGCTCATAGGAAGCATGGCGAGACTGATACGAGATATCGGCTCCATCCAGTATTTCCCTGACTTTTTCTGTGAGCTGCGAGGCGGTGAATCCTCGTGGGTTGGTGGAAAGTGCCATTACCGCTTCCATTACTGCCCGCATGCGAGGGCGGTTGAAGTCCAGGCCTCCAACGACAGTGGCGCCAACCTTCGAGGGCAGGGGCCATGTCTCCAGGGTCCCGATGTCGATAAACGAAGCATCCACCCCGTGCAGAATGCCGAGAAATCGTTCCAGAATCGACTTGAGCGACTGGGTGATCTGAGGAAACCGATGGATCCCCTTTCCACAGCGCAGCTGCTTCGTGTTGTGGGCAATGACCTCGATTCGCAGTACGCGTTCGCCTTTGCTATACATCTTGAGGCTCAGTTTTCTAAAATGTATCTTGAAAACTGTCAGATCATAGACAGGTCTCTCGATTACGAGCTCGAAACGAGGGGCCTTCTCCTTTCTTGTCTTGTTGAAAGGCCGGCGCTTGGAGCCGAAGAGTGTTTTCACCATCTTTATGTCAAGGGGAGCGCGAGTTCGATCAATGACGCCATGGAAGACTTGATGCATTGTGCGCCCGCGAGTAAAAAGGAGATTACGGCTGTACTCAACTTGGTAGAGCGAATAAGAGTAGTGAAATCCGGTTTTCTCCTGCTCCACAAGCTCCAGAGCAAAGCACAGACACGCAGAATAGATCCAACGCTTGCAGAGCTGGATCAGGTGCCCTGCAGAGCACGGGGCTCTCATGGTATCTGCAACCCTGGCAAGCCCTGTGGCGTCGGAGACCTCTGTAAAGCACAGTTGTCTCCTTTCTTACAAGAAATCTTCATTTTCTTTGCCTGAGTGGCCGCGTGTCCATGGCCATTCAACATAATTTGCGCGTTAAAAGGCGGATGAGGACAGAGTTTGATGGTTATATGACCCCATTCAGGGTCCATGATGTGGAACTAATAATGATTGACGTAGGGTTGAGGGGTCTTCTTTTTTGATGTTGATTCCCCGGTTGCCATACCGTTGCACATCCAGAACCGGCGCTGGGGAACGAGCGGACAGAATGCAGAAGACGCCCCGGAATTGCACGTCTGTGGGAATATGCTCTTTGGCGATTTCATGTTTCCGTTCTCCGCGCTCACAGTGGATCAGTGGGATTGAATGCTTTTTGGCATAGGCGCGAATTCGTCGGCTAAATCGTCCCGAAAATCTCATGAGGTGAGCATTGTCAAGAGTGTCATCGTTTCCCATCAGCATACGCCACAAGGTTCGAAAACCACCGCTGGATTGCGCCAGAATAAAATAGGCGTTCAAAACAATGCGATCCACGCAATCATATGCGTCATAGTATTCGCAAAACTTCTCAGGTATCATCATCGCGCTTCTCCCCATCATCGTTTACCAGTTATAGATGATAGGGGAAGAGAAGTCACGTATGAAATGAACTGCCCCTCAGGGGCCACTTTTTCCGCGCGAAGTCGCGGAAAAAGTGTAGCTCCTTACACATCTTTTAACCCTTTTGAAGAAAAAGTGGCAGAAAATTAATGGACTGTATATCAGTAATGTCCGGTTTACTTTACAATAAAATCAAGTAGTTGCAAACACGGA
>CAZTAS010000339.1:0-5307 GCA_964611635.1 uncultured Thermodesulfobacteriota bacterium | reverse complement strand
CTTAATCCAAGAGGGCTTTCTCGTCTTTCAAACGTTCAATGTCTATTTTAGGGACCTCGATTGAGATACATGCTCGCTTAGCATCCAAGACCATAACTCAAGGTGCTATAAATCTAAATGCATAATCCCCAGAGCCATCGCTAACCAGGTCTCCTATCGGGGCAGAGTTTCAATTGACAATTTCGGCAAGATGGGCTAATTTTTTAATTAAAGGAGTTGCTGTAATTACCTTGGGTGATGGATAAACTTGAGTGGATCATATCGCGGTTGGAACACCATTACGGAGTGGTCCGAAACAGCCCAGATGGAGATATTATTGGTCAACTGGTTCGTACTATCCTTTCCCAAAACACTAACGATACCAATCGAGACCGCGCATATGCATCATTATGCAATAGATTTCAATCCTGGGAAGATGTACTTTCGGCCCGGCCTGAAGATCTGGCCTCAGCCATTCGTGTAGGAGGGCTCGCTAATATAAAAAGCAGGCGGATTATCCAAATCCTTGAGACCATCAAGAAGCAATACGGCGTCTTAAATTTAGATGCCCTCTCCCGGCTTTCAACTGAAGAAGCAACGAAATCTCTTCTTCGTTTTGATGGAGTGGGTTTGAAGACAGCTTACTGCATTCTGTTGTTCGGGTTCGGCATGCCCGTATTTCCGGTTGATACCCACATTATGCGAGTCGCCCGGAGGCTGGGGCTGATTCCACCCAACAGCAGTTCGGTAAAGGCGCATCTAATTCTCAATCAACAAGTGCCTGAGGAAAAAATGTACTCTCTTCATGTTCATCTTATTTGCTTGGGACGGGAGTTATGCCATCCGCGTAACCCGCGGCATGATGCGTGTCCTCTCCCTCCTGTATGCGACGAATACAAAGAGATCCATGGAAATGCATAAACAGAAGCATCGAATAGTTAGGCACGGGACAGTACTTGTTGTGGTTGATATTCAGGAATCCCTGTTTGGAGTGCTCGAAAAAGAAGTGAGCGAAAAACTGCTTTACAATGTTAAAATATTGATCAAACTGGCACGGAAGCTGGACATCCCTATCTTTCTGACTGAGCAATATCCCAAAGGCTTAAAACACACAATTCCTCCTCTGCAAGAAATCCTGGGAGACCTGGCACCTATGGAAAAAACCTCTTTCAGTTGCTGCGGTGCACCGGGATTCGTGGAGCGTTTGGATGAACTGAAGGCCAGAAGCGTCATCTTGACCGGGATAGAAACCCACGTGTGTATCCTCCAGACCGCCCTGGATTTGCTCAAGCTCCAATACCGGGTGTTCGTGCCGTGCGACGCAGTTGCCAGTAGATGGAAACTGAACTGGGAGACGGGGTTGCAGATTATGAGCGAGTCCGGGGCCGCGGTTTCATCAACAGAAGTGCTGGTCTTTCAGCTTTTGCAACGGGCGGATACGGAAGAGTTCAAGCACATGGCCCCCGAGCTGCGCTGAAAAGAATGAGCGTGAAATATCGGGTCTGGACCCGTGAAAATTCACATGAATAACATCATCTCCATCGGGCCAGGCAAAAAGTTTCCCTTATCGGGGAATCAAGCGGCAGCCCGCGGTGCTGTGGAAGCGGGTGTGAACCTAGCCGCTGGTTACCCGGGGACACCCGCCACCCAAGTTCTTGACGAGTTAATTCGCCTGCAGGAGTACCATAACATCGCCTCCCTGTGGTCCATCAATGAAAAGGTGGCCCTTGAAGTTGCTGCCGCCCACTCCTGGGCAGGCTACCGCAGCCTTGTGAGCACGACTGCCTCTGGGCTTAATGCTGCGGCTTCCTCCCTGGTACCCATCGCATCGATTCCTGCAGAAGGGGGACTGATTATTTATGTAGCCGATGACCCTGGAAGTCATTTCGGCCAAATTGGACAGGACAGCCGCTATTATGCCCGGTTAGCCCATCTCCCCATGCTGGAGCCCTCCACGCCCCAGGAGGTGAAGGACTGGATTGTGAAAGCCTTCCAGGTCTCCCATAAGGCCCGGATACCCATAATCGTGCGAGTCACTACCTCCCTGGCGCAGGCCATATCTCCGGTTGTTCTGGGAGATCAAATAAGGATTCGAAAACTGCCCTCCATTCCCTCTACTAATGCATTCACTGCGTGCTTGGATTCCTCGCAATGCCTTGAACATTTGAGAGACATTGAGGAGCGGTGTTACAAGGCAGCCGATTTGCTGAATGACTTGAGTATGGCGGAACTGAGCGATTCCGAGATCGGCGTGGTTACCTGCGGAGCCACCGACCCTCTGTTCAGGGAATTTTTAAATTCCCAACCGGAGCTTAATACTTCAATTTTGAAACTGGCCCTAACCTACCCTCCCCCAGTCCATCGGATGGTGTCGTTACTTGAGCATTGCCAAACAGTAGTGGTTCTGGAGGAGATGGAACCTATGTTGGAGACGGCGCTTCTGTCGGAGGCGGAACGTCTGGGCGGGGGAGTCCGGGTCGTGGGGAAGCGCCATCGCCCGGATCTTTGGGCCTGGGAATATGACTATTCACGCGTGGCCCTTCTGATGGCAGAGGCCGCTGCAAGTGACCCTCGGCTGCAACCTATAAACAGCACACTTCTCCATAAAGCCACAGCCACGGAGCCACCGAGAAGCTCCACATCCTCCTCGCCCGCCCAGCATGATATGCTGCTGCAGGAGGCCCTCTCCCTGGAACCAAGGCGGCCACCGACTTTTTGTTCTGGCTGTCCCCACCGTGCCACGTATTACGCCATTGGGCGAGCACTCTTATCTTTGGGATGGGATCTAAAGGATGTTGTAATCACCGGCGATCTGGGCTGCGGAATGATCGGCAAGCATGAACCCTTCCCCACTCCCCAAATAGAAGTGTCCATGGGAGCCAGCATTGGACTGGCCCTAGGACTGCATTTGATGAGCCTGGACAGAGCTGTGATAGCTGTCATCGGTGATGGCTCCTTATTTCACAGCGGGCTGCCGGCCTTGCTGGAGGCCGTCCATCGGCAAGCCAACATAACCTTGATCATCCTGGACAACGGCTGCAATGCCATCACCGGGTGCCAGAAAAATCCTGGATCCGATAAGGAATTCCAGCGGGAAGAAGATGTTCGCATTGACATAGTCCCCATTCTCCGAGCCATAGGGGTGCGGACCATTCGCCGCGCATCGCCTTATGCTCCAAAAAAAATGATAAAGGCTATCCTGGATGTTTTGAGCCGCTCGGGGCCCAGAGCCATTCTGGCCCAGGCGCCCTGTGCTCAAATGGTTGAATACAAAAGCCGCAGCCGGATGATGGTGAGGAGTTCCAGATGCGTGGGAGTGGATGCGTGCCAGCAGTCCTGTGTTCATGCTCTTGCCTGCCCATCTCTTGAGGTTGAAGAATCGGGAAAGGTGAGCATCAATGCCTCAACCTGCATCCAGTGCGGTCTGTGCAAGGATGTGTGCCCTCATCATGCAATCAGAAGGTCGTGGGGCAAACCACGGGTTCAACCATGAAGTGCGATGCCATAGTTGCAGGTCTCGGCGGACAGGGTGTATCGACCCTGTTGCGCATTGTGGCATCCAGCGCTATAAGCGAGGGATTTGAAGCCCAGTGCCTGGAGGTGAAAGGCTTCTCGCGCAGGCTTGGAAAGGTTCGCGGCCACATTCGACTGGGATGGAGTGTCAACACTTATATTCCACCAGGAGGCGCTGACGTGCTGATTGCTCTGGAAATGGCTGAATCTCTCGGCGTCGTCTCATTTCTTCGACCCGGGGGTGTGGCTATTGTTAGCACCACTCAGATACCGGTTTCTATAGGATCCGGATCTTATCCCCAAGAAGAAGATGTATGGCGGCTGTTACAAAAAGCGGGCGTCGGAATAGTCCAGGTTCCCTCCAGGCGGCTTGCTTACGAGGCAAAGCAGCCCAGAGGAGAGAACATAGTGATGCTGGGAGTCTTCTCGGCGCTGAGTGATTTGCTTGATCAACAGCACATAGTGAACGCCATCAAGGAACATTTCGGCAATGATTCCCGTGGCAATGTCGAGGCTTTCTGGAAGGGTTTCGATTATGTCCAGGAGGGAGCCATTCCATGAAAACCAGCGCGATTGAACCCGGCATAGTCGTTAACCACCTGGCTTCCGGCTTTTAGTGAACTGTGTGAAAAAAGTTTTATTACGTCTCGGATAAGGGGATTATCGCATGACATCAACTCAAAAAGCCATCCTGGCCCTGGAGGACGGGCGGATATTTCGAGGGGGCGCCATGGGCGCCCGTGGTGAAAGAGATGGAGAGGTTGTATTCAACACCTCCATGACGGGCTACCAGGAAGTTCTCACCGATCCTTCTTATAAGGGCCAGATCGTGGTTATGACATATCCCCTCATCGGCAACTACGGTATCAACAGCGAAGACATGGAATCCTTTCGCCCCCATGTGGAGGGGTTTGTGGTCAAGGAACTCAGCCCTGTCCCCAGTTCATGGCGCCAGGAAAAAGCACTTGAGGATTATCTCCAGGAGTTCGGCATTATAGGAATCCAGGGTGTGGACACCCGAGCCCTCACCCTCCACCTGCGCAGCCGGGGTGCCATGAAAGGAGTCATCTCCACCATCGACATGGATGAGAAGAGCCTGATAAATAAAGCCCGTAGATCTCCCGGTCTGATTGGGCGCGACCTGGTCAGGGAAGTGAGCTGCAATGCACCTTTTTCATGGAATGAGCCCGGACCGTGGGAAATGGCCAACCCCTTTCTGCCTCCCTGTAAGGAACGCCCCGCAAGGCCATACCGGGTAGTGGCCATGGATTATGGAATCAAATACAACATCCTGCGCAAGCTGATCAATGCAGGCTGCGAGGTTCACGTTCTTCCTGTTCACGCGACACCCGAGCAAATTCTTGAAATGGAGCCGGAGGGTCTTTTTCTCTCCAATGGCCCCGGCGACCCGGAAGGGGTCCCTTATGCCATAGAGACAATTCGTTCATTGTTGGACAGGCTTCCAATTTTTGGCATCTGCTTGGGTCATCAGCTTCTGGGACTTGCTTTTGGCGGCCGCACCTTCAAACTCAAGTTCGGCCACCGCGGGTCAAACCATCCAGTCATGGATCTGGCCACAGGAAAGGTGGAAATCACATGCCAGAATCACGGCTTCTGCTTGGATATCGACTCCCTCCAGGGGAAAGGATTGGAAATTACCCATATCAATCTCAACGATCAGACCCTGGAGGGGATGCGCCACGTGGAATTGCCCATTTTTTCCGTCCAATACCATCCCGAATCCTCTCCCGGGCCCCACGATGCCCATCACCTATTTTCGCGCTTCATCCACATGATGAGTGAGCAACGAGGGGG
>CAZTAS010000338.1:0-5324 GCA_964611635.1 uncultured Thermodesulfobacteriota bacterium | reverse complement strand
ATACCATGGAAGTTGCTGACCTACACATGCGCGCGCCGTATTTCTACCCGACCCCCCCTCCATGAAAGAGAGCTGGGTCTCACCCAACCCGCGGTGAGCATTTCGGTAAAGCGAGGGCAAGCGATTGCCAATGAAAATGGCTTTCAGCTCCTGGATGAATGATATTTTATGATTTTATGGACGTCCCCCCTTCCCTCGCGGAGTCCAAGAGAAGAAGCAGGCTTCGGCAGATCATATCTTTAAGAACACCATTTGGCTGTCTCCAGTCCCATCGCCTGCAAACTTCTTGAGAAATGAGGCGCCTGCTCTTATTAGGATGTGCTTCAATAATCCGCCTGATGGTTGCGATATCTTCCGGGGTGACTGCCCGTCTCCGATATGTTATGATCGTTTCCATTCCCGAGACTATAAAGCATCAGGAACTGGAACGCAAATTGTTTCTGAAAAAAAATGAAGGTGAGGCGGACAATCTTAAATTGGAGCTATGATTGCCCGTGAACGGTTACAAAAAATCGTACCAGAATTATTGTTCGCAAGGCCGTTACCCCTATTTTTTGAGATGATACTGCTTGACTATTTTTTTTATTTTGGCATCATTAAGAAGATTCTTGTTAGAACTAATCAAGCTGAAAAACCGCTTAGCAGAGGCGAGGTTTAGTTTCATGTCAGCGTTGTTTTTCTAATTTCGCCTAAAAGAAGGAAATCCCTTTTTGCACGCGTTTGTCGATATGTAATCAAAAGCCTGAAATTAATCAACAACAATCTGCTGCGCTGAAAGTGAAAATGATCAAACCTTTATTGAATGTAATCCGGATGACGCGGACAAAACATCTTTTCAATGCCGTTTTATCACCATCCCATGCTGTTTGGGCATTCAAATATCATTATCGTCGCGTCTCCGACCGTGATTTCGTAACTTTTCTGGCAAAAGAGAATGGCTGCTTTATAAACGAAGTCAACGGAGCCTATAGAGACCTTGATTGCAACTCGCCGGTGTGGGAGGAAATTCGAAATAAGCTTTTAGTATTCTCCGACGGTTACGGACTGCAAATGACAAGAGAACTACCCGTCCTTTACCTTTTGATACGGCTTATCAAACCCGACAACGTGGTGGAAACGGGTGTTGCCTCTGGAGCTTCCTCTTCTTATATCCTCCAAGCAATGTCAGATAACCAGAAAGGGAGACTTGACTCCATTGATATAGGACCATCTGACTTTCCGGAAGGGAAACAGCTTGGTTTTGTCGTTCCTGACAACTTGCGCCAACGGTGGCATTTGCATTTGGGAGATGCGCGAGATCTTCTTGAACCTCTGCTTAACAGAATTGGTCCCATTGATTGCTTTATTCACGATAGCCTGCACACATATGAACACATGTTGTGGGAATTCAGGACGGTGTGGAAACACTTATGCCCTAAAGGCCTTTTTCTTTCGCACGATGTTGGCGCTAACCGTGCCTTCTTTGACTTTATGAAAGAAACGGGTATCTCATGGAAAGATTATCGCGTTTTTCATGTGTTGGGCGGATTTAAAAAGCCTCAAATGAGTATGCGTTTCCAAATCCCGCCGGAATACCAGAGTGGGGTATGAATGGGACGTATCCGGATAATAATGCTCATAGCAAGTTTAGGCTTAACTGGCACTCCTCGCATGATGATGGATATTGTAGAAAATATCAACCATAATCAATACGACAGGGAGCATTCCCGAATTCTTACTGTTTGTGAAGCCGAAGAGCGAGGAAACGCAATGGAGTTTTTGACTGTTTTTGCCTTTGGTGATATAAGCTACTGAAACAACTAGAAAATAAATTGCTGAACAATTGCGAACTTGTGTAATATGAAACAATGGGAAAGTACATAGCCAAGAAGGGGCAAATGCCAAGGCAAAGCTTTCCCATGCTTGCGGAAGTGGATAGTTGTAAGTGCTACTAAGAATCCGTACAAAGTTGTTTAAACGAGGGTAACACTTTCTCCGAAGAGAAAGGAGGAAGTGTTATGGGTTCTAAGCAATTCAACCAAAAGCAAAAGCTGGCCGTATTGAAGAGTGCCAAGCAAGTGGGCATCAAAGAAGCAGCCCGAACGGCGGAGGTTCACTACACGACGGTTTACCAATGGCAGCGCCAGCTGGAGGCCCTGGGTAAAAAGGTCTTTCTGGCTTACAAGGCTTCATACCCTGGGCGCGGTATCAAGAAGATCTGTCCTGAGAAAGAAGAAGCAGTCCTTTCCACCTGGAAACGATACCCTACTTTGGGTCCCGGGCAGATAAGGAATCAGCTTCGCCGTCAAGGGGTGAGCGTTTCCATCAAGACGGTTCGACAGATCATGGAGGCCAATGGGTACAAGACCCTGCGCAAGAGAAATAAAGATAAAGCCGAGGGAGAGCGCTTTGAAGCCCGCAGGCCCCTTGAGCTTTCCCAGATGGACATTTTGGAGTTTTTCATCAACAAGCTCAAGGTCTATGTTTTAATCCTTTTGGATGATTTTTCCCGTTTTATTCTTGGTTTTCGTCTACTCACCGAGACCTCTATTGATGATATTATCGGCCTTGTTCAAGAAGCCATCGACCGCTATGGGAAGATGGAGGAGATGCTGACCGACCGGGGTTTTGTGTTTTACTCGTGGAAGGGTGCGAATCGTTTTGAGAAGTATTTGGAACTTGAAGGGATCGATCACACCCATGCCAGTGCCCATAATCCTAAGACACTGGGTAAAATTAAAGCTCTGAACGGGCATTTGAGAAGAGAGCTCTTGAATCATAAGCATTTTAGCGGCTTACAGGAAGCTGAAGGAGCCATTTCTCGCTGGATCTTCCACTACAACTATGAGAGGACTCACCAGGGGCTGGGGGGTCTTTTGGTGCCCTCGGATAGGTTTCACGGTCTGACGGATCTGGTACTTTCCAATCTGGGAAAAGGGCTCGACGAGGGGAGTTTGTGTTGGTATTGTTCCCCCCGGATAGAGCGTAGTATCTTTAGCGTGACGGTTGGTTCGGAAGGTAAAGTGACCTTTTACCTTCTGGGCCAACCCCTTTCTTTGGGAGGAGACCCCTATGTCAGATCGTCTGAGTGCGGAAGAAGTGGCCATACTGATTAAAGCTCGACAGATCCAAAAAGCCAAGGGGCTTGAAAAGGATGCTGATGTAAAGAGCATCTGTAAGGTGGCCGGCGTATCCCGTAAGACGGGTTACCAATGGGCCAAGGGCCTAGGTCTCACAGAGAGACAAGACAAAGCCCTTGGAGAAGAGGTGGGCCGGCTCAAGAGGGATTACGAGGATCTGAAGAAGCGCTACATCCGTCTGGAGGCTATAAACGAAGGGCGCAGGTTAGCCTGGCCTCCGGCTCGTAGAGCCTACGCCTCGGACAGGAAATCCACGGAGTAGACGAACTGCTGGCCGCAAAAAAAACGCCATGAACAGGAGGAAAAAGAAAAAGCGGTAAGGTTTTTTCGAAAAACGGCCCTGTCCTTAAGAGAGGCGGCGTGGGTCCTGAAGGTCTCTTTTAGTGTTTTGAGCGAGTGGAATAAGGGCTTTGGTGAGGACATGAGACCCTTTCATGTCCCGGAGAAAAGGGGAAAGGCGGCCAAGATCACCCCTGAGATGGTCAGGGTCATTGTACGGTTAGCTGAAGATCTGAAAGCCCGGGGAAGACGACTGAGGCTCAAGGGTTTTACCGAACAGCTCAGGGAGAGACATGATATTTGTCTTAGCAAACGAAAGGTACGAGAGGTTCTCATTGCCAATGACCTTTTTGCTCTCAGGACCCGCAAGAGACGGCCGCGATTTTACCAAAGTCTTCGCAAGAAGATTCCCAACGGCCTTCTTAGTCTGGACGGCAGCGAGCTTACCGTATGGGTTGACGGAGAGCCTTACGGGTTCAACGTGGAGCTCAGTGTGGATGTGAAGACATTTGCCCATACCGCCTTCAGTGTTGGAGATACAGAGACCTCTGATGAGGTGATCAAGGTCCTGGAGGCCCATCGCAAGGATTGGGGAAATCCCCTGGGTGTGCTCTGTGATCATGGCAGCGGCAATCTCAGTGAACAGAGCAAGGGCTATCTCGAAAGCCATCGCATTGAACTGGTCCCTGTGGGTCCTGCAAATCCCAAGGGCAATGGCACGGATGAGGGCGCTTTCAGTCAGATGAAGCAGGCCTTAGGGACCATTGATTTGAATATGTCTTCACCAAGATCCCTTGCCAAGGACGTGTTGGAAAAGCTGATCTCCCTTTATGTCAAAATGCGAAACCAAATTCCTCTAAAGGGGGACATCCTTACCCCTGAGGGAGGCATGAGTGCAGAGATTGCTAAGGTTCAGCGGGATCTGGAACGACAATATCTCAAGGACCACAAAATGAGCAAAGTGGAATCGGATGATGATCAGGGCAAGCTGGATCAGCTCTATGGGCTCATCGGCTACCATAGTATGACTGTGGATCCCTTAGCACTCAAACGGGCCGAAAAGACCATCAAAGCCTATGAAAAAAAGGCCATCAGCGCCGCCGAGGAGGCCTTCATTAGGGCCGTTAATAGAAAGGCTGAGAGGAAAAATCTTGCTTACTTCTTTGGAATCCTCAAACGTATCCAGCAGCAAAGAGATGATGAAGCCTACAGACAGTATTGCCATCAGCGATACAACGAGCAGGTGATGAAGCAAATGAGGCGGCAAGAGCAGGCCTTTGAGCAAAATAGCCATTCTGTCGAAGGTATTGTGGGAATGCTCGTTCAGGCCGTGAAAGCGACAGTCCAATTTGTCAAAGAGCTGGCCATCAGAAAGACCCATCAATGGACCCAAGAACTGATGGAATCATATCACTACCCAGGCGCTCTGAAGAAACGCTTCTCTGACGTCCTGGGGAATTACAAAGATCTGAGTCTTGATCAAAAAACCAGGATTTGGGAACTCGTCGAGCAGTTCCTAAATCCCAAAAACCCGATAGAAAGTGTTACCCGTTTTTCATGATTTTGTTCGAATTTTTACTGCACCATTACAGATAGTAAGTCAAGGGGTAACTGGCGATGGAGGTTTTTTGAGTTCTTGGACGAACGCTTGGATAAGATTGAGAAACAGGCGGCTATGGTGGATTTAGGGGATATAACGGGAGCAATATTTCGCAATAAATCTGATATCCTGGGCCAGTTGACGTTAGGGTTTATCGAGAAGAAGTATGGTGATTTATTGGAGCAGGACTATGCCAAATGTCCTGTATGCGGAAAGTTGCATAAATCTCGTGGGAAGCCTAAACGGGAAGTGAAGACTCGTGTTGGCGGGTTTGATTTATACAGGCCCTATTTTTATTGTAAGAAGTGTCAGAAGGGATGGTATCC
>CAZTAS010000337.1:0-5427 GCA_964611635.1 uncultured Thermodesulfobacteriota bacterium | reverse complement strand
TCATAAGTATCCCCTCTCAATCGATAATTTTGTGGTAGCCGAATCGCGGCGCTGAGGGGCCGGGCTTTGCAACCAAAACCTCAGATAAAAGGTTAAATATCCCTGAATCATATATACTTTCAAAAAGGCCGCGCAGCAAGCCCGGTCCCACTCCAGCGTTTTGTTGGGCGATTATTACGCTGCACCTCTGAACACGCCGCTAAGCTTCTCATCCATAACCCCATCAAACGAACTTCTTCCCGACAGAATTTCCTTTAGTTCGATTTTATCCAATGTCAGTATTATAAAATTACCGCGCTCATGTTCAATTTCGCGCAGCACCCCGCTTGTAAACCCAGACATAGAAACTATCAACCCTCGCGTCCCAGCTGTTCGCCGCAGCCTTGCAATCAATTTATCTATCTCACTTCGGTCATTGGAGCTGCTGTCCCAGCTAATTTCCGCTCTGTACCAAAAAGAACCATGCTCAAAACTGGCATCTGACTGGATTGAATTGAGACTAGTTGACCCTGCAACTTTTCGAGTTCCGTAAGTGAGTTTTAACATTCTAAGGAATAGAGCCTCTAATTTTTTTCCGCGCTTTGTTGCACTTTGATCTGGATGATCAAGCGCAACAAATTCAGAATAGATTTTATCTAAGGAATCCCCTTCCTTGTCCACAGAAACGGTGTAGGCTTTGAAAGTATCGGAACTTATTTTTTCTGCTAACTCCCGCTCAAGTGGCTTCCACCACCTGAAGGAATAATCTGAGTATTTTTTGGCTTGATCTATGTGTTTTCTTGCGGAAATGAGGTTTGGTGTATCACCATGCTCAATGCAAATGCGTGCGATATTTGTGTGAATGACTGGAGAATGCGGGGAGAGTTTCTCCGCCACTCCATAGAGGTCAAGTGCCTGATCAATATCACGTAAGACATCTTTTGCAAAAGTACCGAGGCTATTCCATACCAGCCCATCGCCAATGCCCAATGCAAATGCTGTGTTCAGATATTCAAAATCTTCTTCGTCTATAGCACGCCTTGCTTCTGCAACTGCGAGGGTCCAGTTAGTACGGTCATTCTTACAAATAGCTTGCAGAAAGCCAAGCCCACGAACTTCATCGTTTAAAGCAAAGTGAAGCCGGGCTAACGCCACTAACGTTCTCGCATTGTTATAGCCCGCGTCTAATGATTTCTGTAGAATTTTCCTGCACCATTCCAGCCTTTTGGTGCGGCCTTCTTTATCACTGCTTCTATGGAGCAGCATTATTGCAGCTTCGCCAACTAAATAAACGTTACCGAGTACAAGCCTTTGCTTACTTTCTCTATTGGAATACTCAACGAACCAGTCGATAGCCTGAGCGGGTCTGTATGTTTGTCGAAACAGCCTTGATAAGCCTAAAGTGGCTAAAGCCAGTCCTTTCCCGTGAGCTTCGAGAAGGAATCGCTCAGCTTCCTGCATTTGCTGAAAGTAATTCTCTTCGTTTTTTGCCCACCTAGCATTGGCCCATAGAGACTGACCTAAATCCAACAATGCTAATGGGCTCGACGTATCAAAGTTGTGTGCAAATTTCGAAGTGTCTAGTGCTCGCTTGGTTAATGTTTCAGCACCCGATCTATTCATCACCGCTTGCGCCCTGAGTACTGAAGCGGACTGAATCAGCAGGTGGATCTTTAGATCCTTATTTTCCTCTAACCTAGCAAGACGCTGGCATTCTTTTCTTGCACGCGCAAGTACCCCCCTGAGTCGAAAATGATCTGACAAGGAAAACGAGTCAAAAAACCAGTCTACTGCCGCATTGGCATAGGTTGTTACCAGAACAGAACTATCTGGATGTTCTTTAAGCCTATCTGAACAAGTCCTTAAAGAAAAAGCTCTGTATTTTTGCCTTTCTGATGCATTGGAAGAGATAGAGGCCAAATAGCCAAAAGCCAGGGCTCGAATTCTTAGTATTTCATCATATTCAGAGTGATCGTTATGCAGTTTATTTGTGATTGTAATGAGGCGATTTAACGCCCTGCGACAATCAAACTGTGACGTCAAAGACAAAGCGTCATACAGCTGTTTTTGAAGCTGCTCTGAAATATTAGACATATTTAGTCGCGCTCCTTTAAAAATTCTGGTATTTCGTTTCAGTGTAGATGACGCCCAATCGCGGCGCTGACCCGCGAGCACGGCGGATGGGAGTCCCGCTTGCGGGAAGCACATCCGACGAGCGCAGTCGGGTCAAGTGCCTTGTTCTGGCGCGGAGCGACGGAACAAGGTGCTTGACGAAGTCAGCGCCGAGAACAAGTTATTCTATAGTTTCTTGATATCTCCGCTCTCCGAGGTAATTTCCCAGGCCTCATACTTTCAGGAGAGATCGATATGCTCCCTATTTCTGCCCCATTGCAGGCCCGATTCGAGGATCACCTGGGGATGGTGGCGGTTCCCAAAGAAAACCACGGGTTGTTCAAAAATTGGCTGCGCTACTACCTGGACTTTCAGTCTATGTTCTTAAATTTGATGAATTAAAGAGGCCAAAAGCCCGCTCGATTTCTGATTTCAGGGTCCTCACCCCGGTCAAACAACTATCTGAAATAGAGACTGATTACAGCAGGAAAATCCGCATAATGGCGAGGCTACGAAAAATCTATCACGAAGGTTTTCTCCCAACAGAAGCAACGGTTCTGTCAGGAGCTGGGTAGGCCCATTTTGAGGTGTTTGTCCGTCAATCTTACCTCCAAACGATAGAGGTTAAGGCATTGTTCAGAAAGGATAAAAGTTACAAAACAGCAAAATCATCATGGAGTCAAGAAAAATCGGTGTGGATAGGATTGAGGACTCCAAATTCCGTCCACATTGCGTCAGCGATCCCTGGCCTCCTAACCCGGCTAAACCGGAACCAAAAGAAGAGTCTCGCGCCCCGGTTAAATAAGTGCTGAAGCAATTTAACGGGGTACAACAAAGGCGCAAAGACGCCAAGTTTTCTGCACAAATCTTCCAGCATTGTTTCTCTTTGCGAGCCCTAACCGCCATTAGGGTCCTTCTGGAGTGCCTCTTTCAAGGCGGCCCTTGCCAGCAGGCGGGTTGAATCAAGGGTTGGGAGGGGGCAGTCATCGGGGTTTACAATAAGCGGGATCTCGGTACACCCAAGGACCACCGCATGGCAACCTCGGTCTTTGAGCTTCTGGATGACAGCGTTAAAATAGAGGCGAGATTCCTCTTTGAAGATACCATTGACAAGTTCCTGAAAGATGATCGTGTCAATCCTCTCCCGGTCCTGTTCATCCGGGATCTGGCAGGTCATGCCGCACTTCTCGAGGGCCCCGGGATAGACGGGACCCGTCATCAGGTACTTTGTTCCGAGGATGGCGAGGGTCTTGAATCCCCGGGATTGTGCCTCGTTTCCGACGACTTCTGCGATATGGAGCCAAGGGATCGGAGAGCCGGCCGAAACAAGGTCAAAGGCCTGATGGATGGTGTTGTCGGGGCAGATGGCAAATTGAGCCCCGATTTGTGCGAGCTTCCGGGTTGAAGACAACATGAGCCCTGCAACCCCGGCCCAGTCTCCTGAGCGGATGTAAACCATGTATTCCGCAAGAGGGTGGGTGTGCATGGAGACTTCGGGGTGCATGTGCTCTCCCATAAGAGCGGGTGCCTCGGCGCACAAAGTCCTGTAACACAGGGCCGCGCCCTCTGCGCTGCATGCCACAATTCCGATGTGTCTTGCCATTTTTTTTCCTTTCTCAGGATCAGTTGGGGCTAAGACTTTTCAAGCCTGGGAGTTGGTGGTTGATTTGAGGGGTAATTTACAGGGAGGGGGGAGAGCGGTCAAGTTGAAATTCCTGGATCAGGTCCGGTATAATGATTGACGTTTTGAGTCAAAACACTTAAAAGATGTGGGGATACGGCGGAAAGATTCCAGAACAAGAACGGGATCCATATTATAGAGGCAATGAATCTGGAGGCAATCGCAGCCGATCAAATCTATGAGTTTCTTTTTGTGGTCTCTCCGCTCAGAATACGGGGTGGCACCGCATCACCTGTCAGGCCAATAGCCCTGGCATAGACTCTTCGGTATCAGACCTATTCATTACCACGTCCTTCTTGAAGCCCCGTTAGTTGATCTGTCAAAGATCATACAACACATCAGCCGAATGGCATATTTCTGGGAGACATGTAATACTCCGAGTGATAATGACGGCACTCGTCGCACGGGGCCGGGAACTCCTTTCTCAGGTGTTTTCGTCTTAGTTCAATCAGTGCGTTGCCTCTGAACAGGGACTGAAGATTGGCTTTGGAGCCATTGCCAAGGACTAGTTCTCCCTCACAGTCAGCACAGCATGGAACCACCTTGCCATCCCACAGAACCACCAGTATTCGCCAGAGATCCCGGCATAGTGAATACCTGTGCCTCTTGATGGAAAAGAACCTGGGTTGGAGATTCACGAAATCCGCATGATGGGTCCACGTGTCAATAAAGGGTACAATCTCCGAAGCTGTCTCTTTATACACCAGCATCGAGACTTCAACCCAGGTCGGCTTTTTCAACGTGTTTCTGAGGTGAATGAATTGAAGGATCTTCTGCCTGACCTCTTCGTATGAATGGCCTCTGAGTTTTTCAAACGTTCGCTGACCGCCGTCCACAGAGAATTTTATGATATCCAATCCGCTGCTCAGAAGATCAAGGGTCATTGACTCATCCAGCGTAGTGCCATTGGTCGTTATGGCGGTTTGCTTCCCCTGTGCATTGGCGTACCGTATCATCTCAACGATGGCAGGGTGCATAAGCGGTTCACCCCAGTTAGTAAGATAGACTCGTCTCACTTTGGAGTTCAGATCTATTATTCGCTTAAAGGTGCTGAGTCCCATGTATCCCTTTTCTCTCTTCATGCCTCTGTTCGTCGGACAATGCGTACATGCGAGATTGCACGTGTTGTTAGTTTCGATTCCGATTGTGGTGAGCCTGTATGCATATGGGAGGCGCGTAGCCCTGAACAGTTGGTTCACAGCCTCGAAGCAAACGCTCTCCGGACTGTGATATCGGAAAACGAGGGGCGCGATGTAATGATTCGTCACTGAAACATAGTGTGCTACATGCCTCCAAAATGCCCCAGACATTATGGTCACTTCCTGACGACTAGGGTAATCAGGTAGCCGTGGCGCCTGAAAAGCTCAAAACGCTCGTACAGGAACGCAAAGGGCGCCAGGAGTACCTTGCTGACCCCGCAGAGAAAAGGAATATGACAGGAAAAGAATAGATCAATCATCCTAAGAACCCCTGGCATGAAAAGCAATGAAGACTGCCCAATTATCTTGAAATTGGTTCTTGTCATAAGCCGAGTCAGCTCGCCTTTTGAAAACGCTCTCTCGTACCCGAATGCGTAAAGCCTGAGTTTTTGGAGCAAGAGGACCTGTAATGGTCTGAGAAAAATGTCGAACTTGTTGGGAACGCCGATAAGCGCC
>CAZTAS010000336.1:0-5431 GCA_964611635.1 uncultured Thermodesulfobacteriota bacterium | reverse complement strand
AGATGCATTCTCCGCAGATTCCGTCCGTAAAGAACAGACAGTAGGCATGATGATCCTCATAAGGCCTGGGTGTTGGCGATATGTGAATCCGGGCGACCACCAAACGGTGATAAGAGGTGATAGGTGATGGTGATAGGTGATGGTGAGGTGAGGTGATAGGGGTGATAAGATGTTGCTTTTCTGAGGGATGACTTAGAAATTCCTCTTGTGAGTCAAGGGAAAAGAAACCACAACATATGCGGTCTCAGGCTGTATTGCGGTTCTGAGGTTCTTCAGCAATATAGGCTGAGATATGACAGGGCGCTAAGGAGCTGGAATTTATTGTGAATTGACGCTATTTGGGCCTGGTCCGGATACACCACCCCGTTAGATCCCATGGCCGGTTTTGAAAAAATCATAAGGCATAAGCCTCAATTGGGTAATCCGGATCGCTGTAAAGATAATCCTCGGAAGTTGGAACCTGAGAATCTGAATAATCCGTATGGATGTTCGGTTGAAATGGGTTGACCCGTGGCGGGGGCCTTGCCTTCACTTCCCATAATGCAAGATGCTTGAGGATCTTTTTTATCACCTCCTCGTCCTCTGTGAAAGCGATGATACGCATTTTGCCCTGACATTTGGTGCAAGTAAGAGGATCTACCTCATATATTTTTTGGATAAGGCGAGCCCAGTTTTTACGGAATGCCTTTGATGAGCCTTCGGATTCGAGTATGGAGGGAATGATGTCATCGAGGTCTTGTTTTTTCCGTTTGCCCCTGGCTACGTTGCTGTAATAGCCATAATACCTGACCATCTGTTCTCCCTTGTTTGGCACATGAGAGCACATGGCCGCGAGCCATTCCAGGGCGTCAAAGACCTTTTCCTCTTTCCCATCCTTCGACTGGTAAAAGACCTTTGACTCTTCCTGAATGTATGTCATTCTCTCCTGAGAGAAAGAGGCGCGGATAATGTATTGGGCTAGGTTCTCCATGGCCTTTTCATCCCCGGGCTGAATTCTTCGCACTCTCCGAGTGCTCATTCCCCACCCTTTCAGGGCGGGTCCCCGGTTTCTGGACCCGCAGAACACGTTGAAGCCCGAATGCCGCCAGCTCATGAGCATATCAATCATGTCTTGGGTGATCTTTCCCTTTGATAGGAGCATCTTGAAGACTTTGTATCTAAACAACTTTTCCAGATCTTTTGGGATGAACCAGGGGGCCACCCTGAACATGCCTGTTTCATAGAAACCTCCATCCGTGCATAAGACATGACAGTGAGGGTTGAAACCCAGGAAATCCCCAAAGGTCTGGATGGCAATGACGGCGCCGGGGACCGCATCCTGTTCCGGGACAACGGTTTGGAAAAGCACTTTCAGAGAGTCCCATGCACATCGGCTCAACTCCGAGAGGAGTCTTCGGTCATAGAGGAAATATCTCCTGAGGATTTTGGGTATGCTGAAAATGAAATGACGGTGCGGTACGGCCTTGAGCACTCCTTCACAGAGCCATTCCCCGAATTCCACCACTCTTTTTTGATGACAAGATGGGCAGAAATACGTCGATTTATGATTGAAACAAGCCTTTATGTGGAGGATAGCAGAGAAAGGCCAGATAATTCACCCTACAAAATGGCTGCTGGTAAGCGGGATTGTGCAGTCACGCCATGGCGTGATTCACCTTGTTGAAAATGCTCGGCGAGCGCATTCCCCGCTGCTTTTGGCGGGGTTAGGGAGCAAACTTCAAAAATGATCAAAATTCCTTACATTTGGGAGATTCCCTGTCCCGCCGGGACGGGACTGCAGGGTTCTTCAATTTCCCCCAGGGAACCCTATTCAACAGGGTGAACGCTCTTATCCGGGGAGGTCTGTCTCACTTGCTGTGAGTCCCTCACATGGTAGCTGCCGGACCGGACCTAACCGGGGAACCAAGGTTCGGGCATTATCGATGGCGGTTGCCAGACTTGGCTAGACCCTGTTTGATTTCAAATGGATTCCCGCACGCCATGAATTCAGGCTGAACAGAAAGTTTCTCACTTTTTTACCGCTATCACATCAGTTCTGGGCTTCATTGAGCGATTCGAGTCTGTCGATCACATAATTCTTTTCTTTTGAATTGATGTTTAGAGCCATTTCGTATATTTCCTTTGCCTTCGTTAGGTTCTGCTCTATATTAGGTGGACTGAAAAGGGAATACATATCGCCCCATCCGATATATGCCCAAACATTATTGGGGAATTCTTCGATCAGCGCCTGGAATGCCTTATCCCCTTGTTTAGCATCTCCAAGGAAAAAATGTGATTCAGCTTCCGCTCTTTTCATATTGACGATTGTCAATTCACCCGAATCCGGGAAGAAGGAATAGAATTCCTTGCAAAATTCAATCCTTTTTCGAAAAAAAGACGGATCGGAAATGCCGGCATTGTGAAGTGCTTCTTCAAGATCCTGGCACCAATTGAATAGACATTGCATGCCCGAAAACACCTTTTCTGCATCCTCGATCGATTTCATATTATTGTCAAATCTGTGTTTCAAGTGATCCCACACTTGTAACCACAATTTGCAGCCTTCTGCAGTTTTGTCTATTCCTTCCGCCTCTACAAGATCGTATCCTTGTTGCATAACATCATCTAATTGTTCAGAATTTACCACGTCGGGAGACAATCGTTTCCACAAAACCATACAGGCCATCCAAACAAAGTCCACATCGAACCCTACAGCGGTAATTGGGAATTTCTCCTTCCAATAGTCCGCTAGTTCGCATGCCGAATAAAAACGTCTTACATCCTTTTGAAACTTCCTTTCATCAAAACGAACTCCGAATCCCCATAGTTTGGAGATGATTTCCTCTGTGGTAAGTTCTTCGATTTCCTCAGAACTCCAGTGGTAATCCCTTCTGATCTCTGAGATTGAAGGAACGATCTTGTCCATACAACATTTTTTGAATTTTTTTCCACTGCCGCAAGGGCATGGAGCATTTCTTCCAATTTTTGCCATTAGCGACTCCTTATTCCTCTATTTTTTGTTCCTTGCGGCCAGTTGCGCAGTCCCGGCATTCACGTCATCAAGTTGGATGAAATTCTTCCGGCTCATTCCTTCTCCTTCCCCAGGTGATTTGTGCAACGGTGCGTTTCACTATTTCCCGCTCCGGCCAAGTTTCGGCAAACTGGGTGAGGAAGTATTCGTAGATACGGCCGAACACGCCGCCGGACCCGCGCTTCAGTTTGTCAGGCTTGCGCGTGCGGAGAAGCTGACCGAGAACCTGGTTGTAGAGTTCCCGATATTCACTTTTGGGCAGGACGCAACGAAGAGTCTCGTAGTCGCCTTCGATGGAGTCCATGGCCTTGATGATGGCCCTGGCGCGGTCGTCGCTGTCAGTCATGCCCACGAGGTGATCGAACTGTGCTTTGGGCTGAAGAAAGATAGCGGGGTTCGCTGGCCATAAGCGGCGGGCGGGTTCAAAAGGAAAAGATTCAATACCCGATCACGCTGAATATTTCGAAAAACTCCCAAAAACCTCGGTATCCAGCCCGTCCGTCTTCATGGCTTTGTTCGCCTGCAATTTGGCAGGTCATGCAACCTACGATTGAGATAGGATTTTTTCATACTCATCGTGAGAACCGATCCAGAACCAAAAGAATGTGTCGTCCTGCAGCAGTGCGAGTGCACGATAGCCACTGCCGATGCGAATGGTCCACAGCTCACCGACCTTCTTGAAACGCAGGGACGGATGGCGCGGGTTGGCGCGCCATAAGCGGTAAGCGGTCGGAGCCCTGCTCTTGATTTCCTTAGGAAGTTTCCGGTAGCTGGCCCAGAAGTCAGGAGTTGTCGAGGACTTCATCAAGCGGCTTGGTCCTTCCCTCGGCGATATCCTTACGGACACGCTCAAGAACGGCTTCCAGACGTCCTCCAGATTGAGAGTCGCGAGCAATCTCCTCGTCCCAATCATCGATGTGGTCTGCCTCGAAATCAGCGAGCCACGACAGGAACTCGTCCCTCTCGTGCTGAGGAAGAGCCATCACCTGATCAGCAATTTCTTTAACCCTAGCAGTCATAGTGCCTCCATAATACTGCATTAATTGATCCTATGCAAGCGCGTCGCTTCTGCGCGTACTCTTATTTAGGCTAAAGCTGCGCTTGACCGGATCTGTTTACAGATTCCGTGTCCAAGCGCGTTCGGCCGTTGGCTGGCAAATTAATAGAATCTTCTATGGATTATGCAACTGCCAGTTTCTTTTCGTTCTGTACGATGATTCTGGAATCCGGGTTATTAGGAGGAACCGGAAGACCTTCTTGCTTGAGCAGCTCCACATGTTCCTTCATGCCCCACTTAGCTTTGAACAGACAGTCCTCCACCGAATGACCTATTCCAGAGAAACCGTCCAAATCCGGAGAATAGAATCCGAAATAATCGGGCTCCTCGGTCGCTTCGATTATTAATGAATATGGTAATTCAATCATCCCTGTTTTGTCCTTATGACTTTTGTATTCCTGCTGCTTTGAGGATGTTAAGACAAGTGCCTGTGGGCACTTCTTTCGAGCCATGATAATCAACTCGAATCAATTTATCCCATCCTGGTTTACCATAATACCTTATTAATTATTGAGTCCTTTTCTTTCACGATTTTAAAACCGTGCCTTTCAAGTAATCTGACAAGCTCACTGAATTTCAATTTTACACTCCAATATTCAGACTTTTCCGGGTCATTTTGAGAGCCAATTGATTAGGGCGTTTTGAGAGCCAAAATCAGAAGGCATATTGATCTGTAATCGGGATTTTGACGCCGCGACCTCCCCATCATGAGACGCGATTCAGACCTGCATTTTTGCGTTTATCTAGGAGATCTGCAAGCCTTTTTTTAATGCCATGACGGTCTCCGTCCAGAAATGTGATGAGAAGGTCGCCCGATTCATGAATGGGGTCAGGGGTCAGATCTTAAATATTAACTATCAGGTCTCGAAGCTTTTTCAATCTAGCTCTCAGACGTCTGGATTGCGCGGCCTCTTGCGTAGGGAGGGGGACGCCCATGATTTTATTACTTTCGTTAGTCTTCAATGCTGAAATCATGCTGCGCCGCCAATTTGGCGCCTCTTTCTACCGCCTTGCTTACCGCCGACTGCACAAGCCCCAACCGTTTGCCGACCACTGTGCCAGCAAGACCCAATTCGGTGACCGCCCAAAAACACAGCAGGCTCCTTGCACGGACCCGTTGCGGCTTCTTACTCGGCTCGAGAATCTCCTTCGCCGTCATATTGAAAAGTTCAGCCACCCGGCCCAGCCGGTCGACAAAATTCCTTCTGTCCTGATTGTCGCGGAAAATATTCCGGCGTTCGATACCACGACACATGACATGGTGTAACGCTCCGGGTGCGTCTATACGGGCTTGGCGAGGCATGCCTTTCTTGTAACCGTTCACGGGCATCATCGGCCTAATTTACGATTGTGCGCCTCGCCGT
>CAZTAS010000335.1:0-5445 GCA_964611635.1 uncultured Thermodesulfobacteriota bacterium | reverse complement strand
TTTTCTTTATTCAGTTTTCAAAGAGCTTTTTTCAAAGCGCTAAAGTGTTACAATAATTGAAGTTTGTTCTAATCTTGGTTTTTCCCACAGGGCTCTTTGCCTTGGACTCCGAGATAGTATCCCCTATAACCAGACGAGCTTTTGCATGTTTTTGCATCAATATAATAAAATTCATCTTAAATAGTCAACTTAAAAACGAATATCTAAAGTAACCAATCAGTAACTTTTGGGAAGATACTCGCGCTGAGGTGGCTTGGAGATCCTCCCCTTTAGAATCACGGGCGAGACGCCCATGCCACCTTTCAGTCATTGCGAGTGAGTTTGCGAGCGCGGCAATCGAGTTTAACATGAAAACTTTGCCAATTTATACTGAATGGCTATATACCAAGAAAACCTGTGTTTTGGATCAATAATGGATCGATCGCTTCAAGCAATCTCCCGGAGCGCATCCCGGAAACGAAGCCATTCGGGAAGACAAGCGCCCGCGTAAAGGAGTCCTGCGAGCATGGCCGGGCTTTTGCCCTCGGAAATACGCCTAATCAATGAATGGGGAAGGCCGAGAGGATCCCTGGAAGGATGATAAATGACATTCAGAAAAAGGGCGTCCACGCATAACTTGAACGAAAAATCCGCTGGGCATATAAACGGGAATCCAGCGCTATTGTCTGACATCAATGCCTTTGTATGAAACTTTTTCAAGTGGCTTTGAAAAACAAGGCTGCTGATGCCGCCGGATTCGGTTATCATCTTGCCCAAGAGCGTATACTGAGGCCATGCTGCTAAGTCGATCACCAGCAGTCGGCCGTCCGGTTGGCCAAAGCTATCCGAATCGAACTGGAGGGCCATGGCCAAATCTGCAAGGAGCTGGTTCGGTTCCTTAAGAGGCGCCGAAGGTTGAACGGCAGCGCACTTTAAGGCGCTATACATAACCTCGCTGTCGCCAGGCCGCAAAAGGTCCACTTCCAACGGCGGATAGCTAAGAAAGCGATCCCCGTGGATTACGGCTATGTGCGTGGCGCCAAGTTCGGAGGCGCGGAGATGGGCGTTCTGCGCGGCAGTGGAGTAATCCGCTGCCGGATGGATCTCAACGCCCGGCAAGGAACCGACCTGCTCCGAAGCGGTCCGGGCTGAAATGATGGGCAGATAGACCAGCAAAGGGCCATGGCCGCCTTGCAAAGGCAATAAACGATGGCAAACTTCCACTAAATGCTCGCATCCATGGAAAAAGACGGCAAGAGCCGCCCGCGTTGAATCAGACATCCCAATAAATTCCTATATATTAGCTACATAAGCATTCCTGCCCCTAAACAACCGCTGAAATTCAGCATTCCGGATTATCTTGAGATGGTGCAGCGGGAAACATCAACCTTTTTCAGCCTGTCCTTCCATCCCTCTATGATTTCTGTGAAGATTCTCTCCAGATTGACGGTGATCTCCCACCCTGGGTAATGTGATTTCATCTTTGAAAGATTGCTGATATAGCAGATGTGATCGCCCTCCCGATTTTTTTCCACGTATTCCCACCGCATGGGCTTGCCCGACATTTGAGATACTATGTCAAAGGCTTCCAGTATGGAGCACGAGTTGCCTCGTCCGCCGCCGAGATTGTAAACCTCAGCACATCGTGGTTTCTCGTAGAAGAGCTCAATAAAACGCGCTACATCGCTGGCGT
This sequence comes from uncultured Thermodesulfobacteriota bacterium, assembly GCA_964611635.1. Lineage (GTDB taxonomy): Bacteria > Desulfobacterota > JAFDED01 > JAFDED01 > JAFDED01 > JAFDED01. The sequence continues at coordinate 3,773 of CAZTAS010000335.1, read as the reverse complement.
AAATATTGTCACGGACCTGTTTTCCTTTGTAACCGAATATCCTGTACACCCTTCCCTCAAGGTTAACCTTTACAAGGTAGCTTAAAAAACCGTGCAGCTCAACGCCGGAATGAGTGGGCCCGGTCAGGCACCCTCCCCTTAGGCACACCGTCGGCATGCCGAAGTATCGGCCGTATTCCTGAACCATGATGTCCGCGGCTAACTTGGAAGCCCCGAAAAGGGAGTGCTTGCTTCGGTCTATTCGGAAATCCTCGGGCACCCCATCATAAAATGCCGGGTCAGCATAATCCCAGCGGGTAGGAAGCTCTTTAAGGGGAATCTCGTTGGGAGCATCCCCGTATACCTTGTTGGTTGAAAGGAACACAAACACCGCATCGCGAGCGCTCTGACGAACAGCTTCCAGCATGTTAATCGTGCCCACAGCGTTGACATCGAAGTCGTCAAAAGGTCGGCTAGCCGCCAGATCGTGGCTGGGCTGAGCGGCCGCATGGACCACCATTTGGGGACGCACCTCGGCTACAAGCTGGCTCACCCCTTGTCGATCGCGGATGTCCAGCTCACAGTGGCGGAAATTGGGAAAGGTACGGACAATTCTCTCCTGGTTCCATCGCGTGTCTCCTTCCGGGCCGAAAAAATCAGCCCGCATGTTGTTGTCTATACCCCAGATCTTCCAACCCCTGTCGTGAAAGTACGCCACCACTTCCGATCCGATAAGGCCGCTGGAACCTGTCACGAGTAAATTTTTGTGCATTATTTCATCTCCTGAAACATAATAAATCCATTTTATAAAACGGATCTCTTCGGGCTAAAACCCCATCGCCCCGAAATAATGCGCTCCTGCCCGTCTTGAATGATTCCGAATCCCTAAGCATGGCGCATGATTATGCGCTTAAGAAAGTCTTTCAGACGCGGATGGCGGATGACAAACACCCTTAATCCGGGGAATCGGCCGGCTATTCTCCAAAGGAGCCCATGACTGCCCGGGGTGAGCACGGAAGGAAACTGAGTCTGCCCGGGCTCTGTGCTCCGGTGAGTAAGATACGGGTTCCGACAAAAGCTCCGCAGTGGCTCTACCACCGTGTTCCAGTGGAGTCGGGGGCGGTAAAGGGCCATCTTTTTTCGCATTCTATTCAACATTGCGGGATCTTCGGCCATCTGTAGCATGACGTCTCGCCATTTCGAGACCGCACCGGCCGGCACTGTCACGGCAAAACCGTGGCTTTCGAATTCCCTGGACATGAAGTCTCCTTCAGTGCTTATGATGGGCAGCTCCGCCCAGATGTAGCTCAGAAATCGGAACCGGTTTGCCAGAGCCGTCTCCAGCGTATTATAGTGGGAATTGACGCCAACATCGAACTCCAGCAGGAAACTGCCATAACGATCATAAGGAATCAACTCATCGTTGCTGGCAAAGAATATTCCTCGATCGGTTTCTCCCATTTCGTCAGCCAGGTTCTTGCAGCGCTCATAGGCTAACAATCTCGGCATGCCTGGATGTTTGGCCCTTCCGCCGAAAAAAAGCTTTATCCGCGGGTTTGCTTTCCTAGCATCGTGCAAAGCGTGGAAAAGGGTCTCGGGATCGAACCAGTTGTATGTAGTGCCGCCCCAGAGAAGAAGGAAATCGTCTTCTTGGACGCCTGGCCTCTTGCCGCGAAATACAGGCGCTCGCCTTTCAGGAGGGTTTTCGCTCAAACCAATGGGTACGATCCCAAGCAGATGATCCAGGTTCCGGGAGGCGGTGTAAGTTTCCGCGTCGATCCGGCCCAGGCTGTATAACAGACCAGCCCAGAACAGCTTCTGGTAAAGATTGGCGCAGAGGAAAAAATCTCCCCGTTGGAGCAATTGGGCCAGATAAAGGTTGTTGATCTTCAGTGCGTACTGGGACTGAGGAATGGTGCCCCCGTTGCCCAGCGTCCACTCCATTGCCTCGAGCATGAAAGGCCAGCAGAGGTCCACTACAAGAGGGCGATCGCTTCGTTTAATCTCCGGGAATCGATCCAGCATTAAGCCCAGGGTAATCACCACGTCGGAGCGTTGGATCTGGCTGCGGATTATCCTATGGTCAGAGGATTTGAAACAGAAGAGTTCCACTGATTCAGATTTCCTCTCCAGCCGATCCAGGGAGCCCAGCACCACCTCGAATTCCACTGCCAGGCGGTGCGCTATCTCCCAGTAACGTATGCCCAGCCCGCTCAGGGCATGAAGTATGGGGTCAGTGGAGAGGATCAGAATGCGCTTACCACCCCGGCTGTATTGAACTGCTCCAGGGCCGGGCATTGAATTATAGTTATCCGGGGAGGGCACCTCTTTCACCGTGGCGAAGTCCCGGGAAAGAACAGGATTAAGATAATCCTCGTCGCCAGGACAGATTCCATTGTCCGACCTTTCTGTCAATACAGATGATTTCCCATGAGATTCTTCATGCACCCGGCAGCCTGAAGGGCAAAGGCCACGATAAAAATCAATTAATGCGGCAGTGTTGGTGCGAACATCGAACAGCTCACAGGCTCTTGCCCGCCCCTTTTGACCCATCTCCGGCCAACTATCGCGGTTTTCCAGGAGCCTGTTCAATACTTCAGCCAATTCCTGTGCCGTGCCGTCATAAAACTTGACGGCATCCACCCCGTCTGTCAGCAGTTCCCCGACGCCGCATGCGAATGTGGCCACGGGCTTTCCGGCCGCGAGGTACTCAGGCACCTTGGAGGGCAACCTGAAACGGTTGAAGCGTGTATCCCTGCCCGGGCAGACCAGGATATCGGCCATGGCCAACAAAGAGGGCATCTCGTGATGCGGCGCAGTTCCATGAAAAAAGACGTGGTCTTTAAGCCCGAGTTTTTCAACAAGCTCACCCACGCTTCTTTCTCCTATATGGATCGCCCCCACTTGGTAGAGCACCACATCGGGATGGCGCTGGATGATCTCTGGCATGGCTTTCAGCAAATCCTGGAAATCCCCGTGCTCATGGATGCTTCCCCCGTATAGAAAAATGATCTTTTCTTCCAGGTGTTTCTCCCGGCGGGCCGGATGGGGTTCTATGTGTGGTCCGAATCGGTCCAATTGGATACCTGGCAAGAGTAAATGACACGGAGCGCGCCATCGGCACCTCAACTGGTTGAGAGCCTCCTGGATGATGGCCGTGAACCCTGCAGCCAGTTTCTCCACAAGCGGCGAATAGAAAGGATCCAGCGCCTCCCATTGGATCAGGAGGTGGGCCCGGAGAGCATGATCGAGATTATGCACGTTGAGTCCCTCCGCGATCCTGGCAAACTCCCGGGGATCTGTATACCTTGCATAAACCAGCTCGAACAATTTTGCATCATCAACTGACAGTGAGCCCTGGGCTTTTGCATAGTTCCGGGCAAGGTAGTCCTCCTCGTCCTCATGGTGGATGACAATGGGCGCCCCCGAGATCCGATGCGCCTGGAGGGCCATTTTCGCCACAAAAGATCGGGGCGTCCAGCCATGGATGAGATCAGGGGCGAAGGATTGAAGCTCCTTATTCACCGAGGGAGAAAGCTTGGCATCGGGAAAATCCCCAACGTCTATCAGGCGATACCTGGGTGGCTCCTGCAAGCGAGCCGCAGAAGATTGAAGGCTGGGCATCAGCACCATTACCGGGCAGCCAAAATCGCACAACTGGTTGGCGTACTGGTGCAGGTGGAGCACCCCCGGTCCATCGAAATTCCAGTATGGAATCATAAGAACTCGCATCGAAGGCCTTTTAATTAATACCCTAAACCATCAGCTATGCTGATGGTCCAAGCTTTGCTTTG
>CAZTAS010000334.1:1111-5449 GCA_964611635.1 uncultured Thermodesulfobacteriota bacterium | reverse complement strand
TTTTTCTTTATTCAGTTTTCAAAGAGCTTTTTTCAAAGCGCTAAAGTGTTACAAATCAGCAAGTTATATCATAATCCTATCATTGGCAACATCTAATAAGGAAAAGCTAAAGTGGGGTTTGCAGATGGATACGGTCTAATCTCAAACACACTGATCATGTGTCGGGAAGACGAATGTCTGCTTATTTAGTCCATCGCATGTTCGCCTTGATATTGGTCTTGTTTGGGGTATCTATTATTGTCTTTTCTATGCTTCATTTTATCCCCGGTGACCCTGCTACTCTCTTGGCAGGAGAGGATGCATCCACCGAGGACATAAAGCAGATCAGGAAGAACTTAAATCTTGATAAGCCCTTGCACATTCAGTACTGGACGTTCATCAGCAATGCGTGCCTGGGGGATTTCGGTACTTCCCTGAGAACATTTCGAGATGTATCAGATGAACTGGCCGTACGGTTCCCACGAACACTAATTTTAGCAATCGTAAGCCTATGTATTTCAGTAGCCATTGGTCTGCCCTCGGGAATTATTTCGGCTACAAGACAGTATTCAATGTTCGATTATTCGTCCATGTTAGTTGCCATCCTAGGCGTTTCGATGCCGACCTTCTGGTCGGGCCTCCTGGCGATGTATCTATTTTCGGTAAAGCTCGGCTGGTTTCCCACCGCAGGAGCGGGAACATTTCGCCATGTGGTCCTTCCCGCCGCCACACTTGGATTCAGTGCAGCGGCCATCATTGCCCGGCTGACACGATCTACCATGCTTGAGGTTTTGCGCAACGATTACATCCGCACAGCTCGTTCCAAAGGCGTGGCCGAAATGCGGGTCATTTGGAAGCATGCCCTCAGGAATGCTTTGATCCCGACAATAACGATCATCGGGCTGCGCTTCGGTTACTTACTGGCCGGCGCTGTGGTCACCGAGACAGTGTTCGCGTACCCGGGACTGGGAATGTTTTTAGTAGAATCCATCCGATGGCGCGATTATCCGGTGGTCCAGGGAGCCATTCTTCTCATAGCCACCAGCTTTGTTATCGTAAATTTAATGGTGGATCTCACGTATGCGTTAATAGATCCTAGAATACGCGAAAAAATAAGAAGCACATAATGAAAGAAGCAGGCGCTTGGAAAAGACTGAGTAGGCATCGCACCGGGCTGGTGGGGGCGGTGTTGATCGTTATCTTTTTATTAACCGCTTTCTTCGCTCCGTGGTTGGCGCCCTTTGACCCGATAAAGATGGACTTGTCAAAGGCTCGTATTCCACCAAACAAAGTTAATTGGCTCGGCACCGACGAGTTGGGCCGCGACATTCTCAGTCGAATAATAGTGGGATCCCGGCTCTCGTTGATTATAGGCGTGGGCGGAGTTGGGTTGGCATTAGTGTTAGGCTGCAATTGGGGCGCCCTGGCCGCTTATTATGGGGGCTGGGTGGATCAGGTCTTGATGCGTTTGATTGATATTATGATGGCCTTTCCCGGCTTACTCCTGGCAATTGTTATCATCGCTATTACCGGGCCTGGTATTATAAGTGTAATAGTGGCCATCGGGGTCTCCTCTATCCCCATTTTCGCCCGGCTCATCAGGGGATCCGTACTGGCTGTCAAGAATGAGGATTTCATTCGCGCGTCCGAGGCAATAGGCAGCAGCCACCTTCGGATACTTTTTGTCCACATCTTCCCCAACGTCTTTGCACCGGTGTTGGTCCAATTTACGCTGCGTCTGGCCACAGCTATCATAACGGCATCAGCGCTGAGCTTTCTCGGGCTGGGGGCCCAGCCCCCCATTCCCGAATGGGGTGCCATGCTCAGCACGGGAAGGACCTTCCTGCGGACAGCCCCACACATTTGTGTTTTTCCAGGGCTGGCCATTATGCTCGTGGTGATTGGTTTCAACGTTTTCGGAGACAGCTTAAGGGACATGATGGATCCCCGGCTTCGAGGTACGTTGAAATGATCTGCAACCAATGTGATGCGTTTAAACGCATCGTAATAATCAACATATCCATGTTGGGTAATGAAAGGAGGAGCATGATGAAAATTACAGATGTGCATCGGTTGATGATAATTATGGTGCTCATTATGGGGCTATCGATTCCATTTTCGGCCTCATGGGCAGCCAAAGAACCGGCAACCCTCGTTATTGTGGAGAGCCAGGAGGTATATGGACTGGATCCGCCTGTGGACACAGCCGGCAACCACCAGCACCTCTACAAGCTTCTGTTTGGCCAGTTGGTGACCTTCGGCCGCACAATGCCTGAAGTCGAGCCGGACCTCGCCGAGTCATGGGAACTCAGCAGCGATAAAATAACCTGGACTTTCCACCTCCGCAAAGGCGTGAAGTTTGCCAATGGGAATCCATTTAACGCCCATGCGGTAAAGTTTACCTTTGATCGCATCCTTGACCCCAAGGCGGGTGCACGACGCAGAGCTAACTACAAGGTCATTAAGGAAGTCAAAGTGTTGGACGATTATACCGTCCAGTTTATCACCCATGCCCCGTTCCCCGATCTGCTGACACTCTTGGCGGATAATTCCTCTTATATCCATGATCCGGCTAATGTTAAAAAGTGGGGTAAGAAAGTTAAGATTCACCCGGTTGGCACCGGCCCCTATAAGCTGCTGGAGTGGGCTCCGGGCCAGAATCCTACCTGCGTGCCTAATCCTTACTACACGGGCCCATACAAGCCGAAATTTGAAAAAATCATCCAACTTAATGTACCGGAAGGGGCAGCTCGGGCAAACATGCTGGAAACTGGTGAGGCAGACGTCGTCACGCGAATCTTCCCCGAAGACTTCCCGCGTCTTAAAGAGAACCCACAGATCGAAATTAAGGTCTACCCTATCCAGTTGGCCATTAACCTGGAAATCAACAACGCACAGCCCTATTTCAAGGATGTTCGGGTCCGGCAGGCCCTCAACTATGCCATTGACAAGGAGGCTATATGCAAGAACGTCCTTCAGGGCTTCGGAACACCCTCTACATCTCCCTCCTGCCGTTTTGTGAAGGGCTGGAAGGCCCAGAAGCCTTATACATATAACCCGGAGAAGGCCAAGAAGTTGTTGGCCGAGGCAGGCTACCCCGATGGCATAGATGTATTACTCAACTCCTCCACCGGAAGATACCTCAAAGATCGCCAGGTCATGGAGGCAATCCAGGGATACTATAATGCGGTAGGGATTCGGGCAAAGCTGCTGTTCCGCGAATGGGGTGCTCACGTTAATTTGATGCGTCAGCTACCGGTTGAAAGGAAAAAAGACCTCCTCATCGGAGGCACGGCCAGCCCATACATGACGTTCCATCTCCATCGATTATTCCACACTGAGCACGTCAAAATGAGCTCTCACCGCATCGGGTATTCCAATCCCGAGGTGGACAAGCTCATCGAAATGGCTGAATCCACGTTTGACGAGAAAAAGCGCCAGGATCTCTTTGATAAAATGCAGGCGCTCATTTGGAAAGAGTGCCCATATGTCTGGCTGCACTATGAAAACATCGCGGTGGGCCATCAAAAGGCAATCAAAGACGTCGTCGTGCTGCCCAGCGAGACGCTTAACCTGAGGTATGCATACCGAGAATAGGCTTTAAGGGTGTGAAATAGAAAAAAATAGTACTGACTTCGGTTACGCTGTCACCGTGAAAAAGTAAAAGTGCAGCGAGGATAAATAGCGTGCTTTCAAGGTAGCAGGATAGCTTTTGTTACGCCCGAAACGCATTTGAGGGAAGTATTTGCGCATCGGGAGGCTCCAAGCCTCCTGGTGCGCCCCCATTCCTTAACATGCCTTAATATGTCCCTTCCCAGATGATCAGCATCAGAATTTTCCAGTAATTAACACCACAAATCCGGGCTTTGCGGACTGGACGCAGACCTTCGGAGAGCCAACCCTGACAACTGAACGGATGGATCACCTGACCCTAATTTTTGACTTCTCTCTAACGCATCGTTGTGATCTAAGATTATGGCGGTCAGCATTTGAGTGAGAAAAACCATAATGAGATCCTCGAAAAACAAAAAGATGGCGAAAGCTGAGTCCGAATAGATCTTTTCTACCAAACTTTTCCAGACATTTTCAGGTTGTTTTGATGATAAAATGGTTTACTATTTTACTTAGCTTACTGCTTATGGCTTTTGCCGTTCGCTCTGAAAACACCATAATCAGGGAGAGATCAATGATCGACATTCATAAGACCATTGAAAGATTAGAAGATCACCTCAGGACACTCACGCTAACCATTGGTGAGAGGAGTGTCTTCATGCCTGAAAACCTCAAAAGGACGGCAAAGTACATCGAATCATTTTATCAAAATATAGGCCTGCCTGTACATAGCGAACCATATAGGTA
>CAZTAS010000334.1:0-1101 GCA_964611635.1 uncultured Thermodesulfobacteriota bacterium | reverse complement strand
GGTATAGGGATCTAACGGTAGCCAATGTCGTGGCAGAGATCTCTTTATGTGCCAATCCCTCTAAACGCTACCTACTGGGAGCCCATTATGACTCGGTAGCCGGTACGATTGGTGCTGACGATAACGCCAGTTCCATAGCCGTTCAGCTAGAGACTGCCCGACATTTAAAAGCATTGAAGGGCCGAGACGAACTGGACCTGGCAGTGAAATTTGTATCCTTTGCTCTGGAGGAACCTCCGGTTTTTGGCACACGGTACATGGGAAGCAGGGTGTATGCAAGGAAGGCAAGGAAAGAAAAAGAAAAGATAGCTGGAATGATTTGCCTGGAGATGGTGGGCTACACCTGTCATAATCCGGGCTGTCAAAGTTATCCTTTCCCATTAATGTTCTTGGGCTATCCCAAAGAAGGCAATTTTATTGGCATTGTCGGCGATTTTAGCTCCAGAGAATTTACAAACTCATTATTACAGGCTTTCCTAAAGAACCCGGAACTCCCTGTGGTCAAGCTGTCCGTTCCATTCAGAGGATGGCTGCTCCCTTCCGTGAGGCTCAGCGACCATTCTTCCTTCTGGGATCGGGGTTTCAAAGCGGTCATGATAACAGATTCCTCTTTTTACCGTAACCCTCATTATCACCTGTCATCGGATACCATGGACAACTTGGACTACAGATTTATGGCTGAACTGGTGGATAGTCTCCTCATATTCTTCCTCTCTGATCATTGATGAGTCTGATGGGACAAGTCTGAAATAATCAATATGTAACTCTATTGAATAGTAGAAGAAAGCATATTGTTTTTGGATGCTATAATAGGGAATTGTAGATCACTTTTCACTATCAGTACTTTTAAAAATATTGCAATATAAAATCAAGCTGCTTCATCCAAATGGCAAAATCTAATGGCATTTGTGCCGTTGCCCTGATAAATCATGGATCATCATTTTGAATATTGTCTGTTTTTCTATTGATACTCATCATGTACCTGAGGCCATATTCAACGCCTGAATCGCTCTGGCTCTTCTTAGACAGCTTGAAGAGTATTTAATTTTTTGTAACACTTTAGCGCTTTGAAAAAAGCTCTTTGAAAACTGAATAAAGAAA
>CAZTAS010000333.1:0-5511 GCA_964611635.1 uncultured Thermodesulfobacteriota bacterium | reverse complement strand
GTGTACCGATCACAACTCGCATCAAAAATCCGGGGTTTCCGGATGGACACTAATTGATAATTTTAAAATGATTTTCTTCTGAATTCTGCCTATCCTATCATCTTGTCAGAAAACTTTTCCTTTTTTTTATAGATTATTATATATCATGTTAATTTAATCTTTATAAGCCTGCAAGGCCTAATGATTCATCAACAAGTTATAAGCCCATTTTTTTCAACTGCAATCATGGCCGTTTTCATCGTCATCATATGCCCTCCCAAACCGTTTTGCTTGACAAATGAATTTGATAAGTCTATTCTTTTTTTACAATTTTTCGCTTTACCGGTTCTTCCAAGATCGGAAGGATATCCCTGGATATAACCAAGTCAGGATGGAGGGACCATGCCCCAACGCAAGGAACGGCTTAAGCAGGACCGGGAGAAAATCCTGAGAGTCTTCGATCCCAAAAGCCTGGTCCGGATCGTGGAGACCAAGGGAGACCCTCCAGAGCGATATATATTTGAATACCAAATCAAAAGTCTGACCCTCACGCCCAAGCGAGAAGTGGTGAAAATGTCCTCACCACGAATAGAGGTATTTCTTCCGGAAAAATATCCCGAAGAACCACCCCAATGCACCATTCTCAAACCCATTTTCCACCCAAACATCAGTGAGATAGTAGATGTAAAATCGGTTTGGGAGGCCACGGGTGACCTCTGCGAAGTAATCCTTTTCGTTGGTGAATTGCTTTCTTTTCAGAAATACGAATTAAAAAATGCTCTTAATTCAAAGGCCGCACAGTGGGTTTCCAAGAAAAAGGATATATTCCCCATCGCCCCATCCCCATTGTTGCCCGATTTGCGCTGGCGTGACCGGGAGCAGCTTCTGGCAAGAGGAGAGGAGTTGTTCAACCGGGGAGCTTATCGAAAGGCACTGGAAGAATGGAAATCGGATTCCGAATTTTCAGACCATCCAGCCATTCAGCAAAGGATCTCTAGAGCGCGAGAAGAGCTCCAACGCCAGGAAGAAAAAATCCAGGAAGCAGAAAAACAACTGGCATCGGAACACCTGGAACAAGCCCTGAAACTTCTCGAGCCGCTGGAATCGACCGCTGGAGAGGAGAAAAAGTTTCGTAAATTGCTGGGGAAAGTCCGGAAGGCGATTCAAGCCCGTGAGGAAAAGAGGAAAAAGGCACTGGAATTGAAGGATGAGGCATGGGCCCTGCTGAAGAAAGGCGATCTTCAGAGCGCATTAAAAGTTGCGGAAAAAATCGAGCCCGCTTTCTCTGGCGAGATGACATTCCAGGAGTTGCATGAGGCTCTTCGGTGCACCGTTGAAGAAGAGGAGGTCCGGCGCAAAGAGGCCGATCTGGAGATGGAAAAGGCAAGAGGCCTGATCAAAAAAGGGAGGGAAGAAGAAGCTCTGAGCCTTCTGGAGAGCCTTACCGATCGCCTGGGAGGGGACCTTTCCTTTAATGAGTTGATTCGTTCTACCCGGCAACAGGTTGAAGATAAAAGGAAGCAAAAAGCCGAGGCACTGAACAAAATGGAGGAAGCACGGCAGTTGCTTCTGTCCGGTGATCCTGAAAATGCCATGCCTCGGATGGAAGCGCTTAAGGCTGTTCTTGAGGAGGAAGCTGAATATCGCGAACTGCTTGAAGCTATAAAGGAGGGAATTGCAGAGAAAGAAGCACTTCGCAGGGAGATCGCCAATTCACTTGATGAAGCGGCCGCCCACTTAGAAGCCGGATTTGCGGAAAAGGCCCTGGCCACATTGTCGTCAATCTTGCCGTATTGCCTTGAAGATAAAAGATTCGATGCGCTCAAATCCAAGGCAGAGGAGATGCTCCGCGAAAAGGAGCTGCATCTGGAGATCGAGCGAATCAAGAGCACGGCATCGCGTTTGTTCGATACCGGTCAAATCCAGGAAGCTCTGGATGAATACCAAAATATCCGGCAGTTCACCCAGGATCAAGCCGTCTATGATGAGATCAACCGCACGCTGGAATGGCGTTTCGATGTAAAGCTACGAGGCGCTCGCGAGCGGTTGAAGTCCTTGGACGCGGAGACTGCGCGTACCCATATGCACTTCGCATCCCTCATCACTCCTGTGGCCCAGAAAAGAGAAGCGGACCTGAAAGCTCTTCGCATGGAAATCGAGCTCGTTGAGAGGATTCTTTCTCATAAGAGGGAAGCGGAGCACTTTCAGACGGAAAAAAAGATTGAAGCGGCTACCCAGGAGTGGCGAAAAGTACTGAGCATTGATCCTGACAACGCCGAGGCCCAGCAAGCCATCGCCAGACTGCGGAAAATCTCTCATCACAAAGAGGTGGTAGCTCATGCCAGCCGCGTGGGACTTTATGTTTTCCTGGCGATCTTCTTGGTGGTGGCCGCATTTGGAGGTTACTACACTCTGGAGAGCGAGAACCTCCGTGACGTCATGACTTTGATGGAAAAGGGAGAATATCGGCTGGCCATGCGGAAGATAGATCGGGCCAGTCCACCGCCTTTACTGACGCGCACGCAGATGAAGGAATTGCGGGCTGAAGTCTTATACTCAATGCATATGGCGGAAGGAGACCGGTTCGCCAAATCCAATCAATGGGAAAAGGCGCTGCGGGCTTATGCCCAGGCCATTCTTAGCAGAGGACAGAGTCAGAATATCAAAGAAAAAATCATGAGTATCTCCCGGGCTCAGATCGGGCGGGCCGAGGAATGGGCAGCTCAGGGAAAACTTGAGCAGGCGGATAAACTGCTGGAAGCCATGATCCAGGCCATTGCAGAAGGGGAAAAATTGCGCACTCGTGCCGTCCAGGATCGCATATCGGTTCTGTTGAAACTGAGGGTTAAATATATTAAGAAAAGGCAATGGACCGAAGCCTTCCAGTCCATCCAGGCCCTCCAGCACCTAAATCCTCAAAAGCCCGAAATCGCTGAGCTTGCCGACAGGTTTCGACAAACACTTCAAGACCGTTTACAGGAAGTTGAACGCCAGATTAACGAGATTTATCCCAAAAGAGGCCAGTACGCTGAGGATATCACGCGACTCAAAGAACAGATCGAATCCGATACTCTTCTAGTGGCTGATAAGGAGGCCAACATAAAATCCCTAGAAACTCGTTACTCCAATGAGGCTCGTCTGGCCGAGGAACTTAAGGCTTTGAAAACAGAACTCAGTGGGCTCAACTCCGAACTGAACCAACATCGCAGCACCGTCAAGACCATCGACGATCGAATCCGGCTTCAGGGAGAATCTTACCGCAACAGCGCGCAATATCAACAGGTGGATAAGCCCGCTTATGAATTCAGCAGGCAGAGGGCTCGTGAACTGTTTCGTTTGATCCAGGAAAAATCGAACAAAATCCGAAATTTAGAAGAAAGTCTCAAGGACTTCATTCAGGAGCAACGGCGCTTACAGAACTCACTGGAAGATGTTAAGCAAAAGATTTCCGGCACGAAAAAGCGTATTGCGGAGATGGAGAGGTTCCTGGTGGAGGCGCATTCTTTGGAAGAGTCCCTGGCAAGAGAAAAAACACTGCTTTTGAAGATCCAAAAGGAGATGGCTTCGGCAACCCAAGCTTGACCAGATGGGCACTCCACTCAATGGAGGGATTCATCAATGACCCGGCTTTTATATTCAGTGTCAATTCTGGTAGCGTCGATTTATTTCTTATCCAACTGCGGCCCGGCACCAAGAGCTCCTGTAACTGAGGTGGGAAGCAAAAAGATAGACCGCACTATACTGGACGACATTGCCGACCAGAGGCGAATCCGAGAGGCTACAGAGCGTCAGAAAAAGGCCGACGAACTGGCGAGCCGAATGGAATATTACGAGGCCTACAAGCTTTATGAAGCAGGGGGCAAACCGTTTGAAAATGATCGAAATTTACTCTATAGAAAATACAAGCCCCTGATCGACGCACAAAAGATGGTCGCCGAGCATAGTAATTCCGCACTGGCTCATTACCAGTTGGGCAAAGCTTATTACGACTTTGCTTCTGAGTCTGAGGGGTATGGCTGGCGGGAAGCCTCGCTGGAGCGAGCAAGGAGCCACCTGGAAAACTCCATCAAGTGGGATGAAGACCAGGAGCGTGCCTACCTCGTTCTTGCCTGGGTTATGGAAAAGCAGGGAAAACTCGAAGAATTCCGGCCTTATATTTCAAGGATGGAAAAAATAAAAAGTAAGTCCGATATGACACTCCTGTTTTTGGGAGCTGAATACACTCGCAAGGAAAAATATGATCTGGCCATGGATTATCTGAGCCAGATCCCGGATAATTCGCCCCAGCGCATAGAAGCCATGTACTATCAAGGCCTTATCTATGCAAATAAAGGGCGATGGCTGGAGGCTCTGGTTAACCTCTCGCGTTCTCGAAACCTTAATCCTGAAGCAAAAAGGAGCTTTGAAGAAGTATTGGATCGATTACGTGAGTCTTCTGATAAGCTCCGCGGTCATGGAATGCAAGCTTATAGAATGGGACGATACGCGGAGGCTGCCAAGTACCTGCAAGCCTATGTCCTCTATCTACCTGATGACCTTGAGGCCACATACCGTCTGGCCAGAGCCCTGCTCAACAGCGGGCAACGGAGCTGGGCAGCGGAGCAATTCCTGGAGGTAACCCGAGTGGGTGCCAGCATTGAGGGGATGAACCCTATGGTCATCGACTCAATCACCCGGGCCTTGAACCTGCAGCAAGAGCTGGACTCCGATCCTGAGCCCGTGAGAAAGGCGATTCTGGACTACTTTACGAAACAGGTGGCCATGATAGATCGCAAATACGAACAGGCCATTCTCTCGGATCAGGAGATTCAGATTCTGGCCGAGGATGAGGTTCTCTTCCGCTCCGGCTGGAAAAAATTCAACGAGCGTATTCATATCCTCCGTACTCTGGAGCGATTGCGAGTCGAGACTGTCAATAAAGCCAATTCTCTCCTTAACCAGAAAGTTCTGGCCCACAAAGAATGGGCAGCCCGGATCCGCTCCATTGAGGATCGTTTCCAAGGGGCCCTCAGCAAAATGCAAGAACAAAGAGGAATTTGAAAGGGCAAATAGGCCAGAAGCCTCGAATTACCACCGCTGATAAGTTCGAACATTCTTTCTATCAACGGGTCTACCAGGTTGTGCGCCAGGTGCCGCGCGGACAGGTGGTCACCTACGGCCAGGTGGCCATCATTCTGGGATGCCCCGGTGCGGCCCGGGCTGTGGGATACGCCATGCACCGGACCCCGCACGGCAAGGGCATCCCGTGGCATCGGGTCATCAATGCCCGGGGCCGCATCAGCATCAAGGGCGATGTTTACGCCGCGGAGATCCAGCAGGCATTGCTGGAATCAGAAGGTGTAATTTTTGAAGACGGTGACCGGGTAGACCTGAAAAAGTACCGCTGGCCGGGACCGGATGATCCTTTTGAGTTTGCGGAGGAATAGAGAATTAGGAAGAGAATGTTAGATTATTGTAAAAAATGGCTATTAACTTCCCTCAGCCAATACTGTATATTGTAGTTATTAATTTATGGAATACAATATACAGTAG
>CAZTAS010000332.1:0-5515 GCA_964611635.1 uncultured Thermodesulfobacteriota bacterium | reverse complement strand
GACGTGCAAAGGACGTCCAGCAATCCTGAGTACGTGCTCTACAGTGTCAACCTTGGATGTACGTTTTGCTGTTTTGGGTTTCAATCCCTTTTGTAGGCGGTTAATGGTCTTGAGTTTAAACTCTGATATTTCCTTTTCGTAGGCAAGAAAGGCATCAAATTGTTCCATCGTATCCTCCTTTTGTGCTAATAATTTCAGAGAGGATACATGATCAATTAGGGTACGTCAATATATTTTTTGTACGTTACAAATAGTAGCTATTTCCACATAACCTTTAACTTTTTAGCATATTATGTGACCATGGATTAGCTACGTCATCAGCTGGAGAACTTTGGACTCTCAAGTTATCTAAATATACAGGCTTAAATTTGCTCTTGTGCGCCGTTTCAATTAGTGTATGATAGTCCTCTGGATAGGGTACCGGGATTTTGCTCACCCATGAAAAGATTCTGGTGCCCGGGCGGTCCCTGGTTCAATGGTATGGGGCAGGGACTGCCCACCCCCTTATTGTGCTATTCAATAAAAGGCTCACTTTTCCTGCTCAGCCAGACTTCCAATGGACTTCCATACAGACTTTTACAAATTATTCAACACAAATATAGATCTGTTAAGCTTCCCTTAGGCTTAGATAAGCAGATCGATCGAGGGGTATAAGCAGGCGGGGTATGCGGGGTATTATTTGATTCTCATTTTGGGCGGGATATCATTCTCAAAAAACGCGGGATACGACATTTAATCGAAACAGATTATCTTTTAAGTTCGCATACTAAAGGTTTTCCAAGTAGAACGTTAAATACTTCTTGCGAAACGCTCATTTTCCCAGCTAAATCTCTTTTCTTTTCTCAAAATGGTTATGAGATTCGCCAATGATTCCTTAGGAACCAAAGCCATATCTGTCATTACGCGTAAGTTGCCTAAGCCAGTGAAGATATCTATTTGATCGGCCGATAGAAGTTGTCTCAAACTCAATTGAGCCCTAAAAAACAAATTCCATAGTTTCACCGCTTTCTGAAAATTCCCCTCATGCAAGGCCTCGGTTACCCGAGTAGCAATCTCAATCCATATTCCGTTTCGAACATACTCCATACTCAAATACCTTTTTTCAAGAGATTCTGAGAAATCCTGTTCGATAAAATCATTAATCCATGACTGAGCTTGACGAGAAATAGCATCCAACCTTGCACCTAATCTTTTTCCCAGAGCCAATTCAACTTGGTCTATCACCTTTGCATTAATAGCCTCCAGCTTCCTCTCCAACCTCTCGGACTGATCATTTATTTTCTGTATTGCTAATTCGGATCTTCTGTCGATCCTTTTTGCTTCATCTTTTCCCCAGCTTTCAGCCGCAACGAGTTTCATATCAATTCTTTCTTCGTGTTCTTTAATCCTTTTCTCAGCGGATTCCATTTTTTCGTCAATTCTGCCTGCAAGGGATCTTGCCAAAGACAATGTTTGGTAACTAGTAAAACCAGTTATAAGACTCGCCACGAAAACTGCAGCGGTCAAAATCAAAATCGAGATTTCGAGCCAGCGACTCCAATCGGCAAATTTACGAGATATATGATCAATCAGCTTGATAAGCTTCTTTTCATAAGAAGTATCGCTCCATGCCTCCCGTACTGGTGAAACTACGGTTTTCGCAGTTGCCTTTTTGTCTTGATCATGGGAAAAATTTCTATGTTCTTCTTTTGGGCTCGTTGCGCTTCTTTGAACCTTCTCAGGCATAGTTGAAGCGGGTAAGGTTTTCTCTTGGCATTCGCCTCTTGGCTGGTCAATTGCTAGGCAAAATACCAACACAAGTATGGTGATAGTCATCAATTCAAAATATTTGCTAAACATAGTCGCCTCCAACAGTCAAAAACACCATTTCTGTATAATTAATTCAAAGTCTTGGCTCCAACCTTTCCTTCCATCTCGACCGAAACCACCTTTTTCAAGATATTCTATTTTTGGTGCTCCTCGTGCCCTTTTTGGAGAATTCAGAACTCTGAGAATGTCCTTATCATAGTCACTGAAAGGGCGACTTGATACGATCAATACCGGGATATGTAAATATTTAGACCCTTTCTCCTCAGGCCTCAAAACCTGCTCTATTAGAACCCAACCAGCTTTATAACCTCCCCCGGTGTCACTGTTTGGTATTCCGATTGTATCCAAATTACGAACGCTATAGAGCATGATATCGATGATAATCAAACAAACTTCATCCGCTCTTTTCTCCAAGAACTCATAAAAATCATATGCAGTAGAAACCAATTCGACTTCAATTCCATTATCTTTACATATACGTATTTGTTGTAAAACGGTCTCAGATCTATCCTCTAGCCACAGAATTACTTTAGGTAGCATCTCAAAGGCCTCCTCTCTTGATACCTTTAATTCTGGCGAAGTGTTTTTGGGATAGTCATAATAAAATCAAAAAAACACTTACCCGTACCGAGTTGTTTCATATTAAGCTTCAGACTCCCTTCCATAACCTCACACAATCTTCTAGCGACAGCAAGCCCAACACCATCTCCTTCGCCATCAGCATTTGTACCCTTGTATGAATATTGAAATATTTTGTGTTCCTCTTCCTCCTCAAGGCAATTCGCTTCATTAGTGAAATGAAATTTCAAAGACATTTGTGTCTCCTCGACCCTTAATACAATATTAGTACCCGGCAGGGAATATTTGGCGGCGTTGTCCAACAGGTTTTGGAATATCCGCTGAAGTATCAGTCTGTTTACCAGGAGGACAGGACCGTGTATTGGTCCTTTTATTAGAAAGTTAATCTTTTTTCTATCGTGAAGGTCCATGAGGGGCTTTCTAATTTGGTTGAATAATGACCTTACGTTAACTTTTGTCGCAGCGTGATAAATATCAATTTTTCCATCCTTTGTTATTAGATAAAGAGTAGGATCAACGCCACTGCTCAGAAACTTTCTAAAATCCGGCGCTCGTAACATGTCAGCAATCTTGAGTAACATTTGTCGCGCAGAGAGTAAATCCTTAGACTTGCGGATCAGAATTGAATATACATAATCTGGGATGTGGTCAGGGGGAATATCTTCTGGTATCCCGCGGTCAATGAAATCAAGCAAGTCTCCTGTCGTTTCCCCAAGCAAATCTACAGTTTGTTTGAGTTCATGGCGCAGGATGTTTTGTATCCTATCCTCTCTTTCTTGGCTACTCTGTATAGCAGCAACTAGCAAAGCTACACAAAAGGACATAAAATTAATAGTTGGTTTCCATCTATCCGAGAGAGGTGGAAGTAATTTTTCTTCGGGTGTATTCCTATAGTAAAGATATAATCCGCACAGAATTCTGTCGTCACGCCTTGGATCTTTCACGGGTATGGCCACCATCCAGTCGAAATTTTCGGGTATAGCCTGGCGTTGCGGAAGATCTGTTTGCCATCCTAAATTGGTTTTAATTAATTCATGAACATTCGATACTATGTACCATTTCTTTAACTTTACTGCCTCTATTAGCGGGCTGTCAGTCATGCTGTGGTTTAACTGTAATGGCCCAATGCGTTGTTTTCTTAACTCATCTAGATCTGATCTATTGTGCCAAGAAATGAGATGATACACATCACGCTTACTTACGTCAGGCACATATAAAGCTGATGCGTTTGCTAAAAATATGTTTGTGAATTCCTCGCAGATTTTTGTATATTTTTCATGGTCCTCAATATCTTGATCAAGCACTACACTGTTCAAACGACCCAAGCTGCCAAAGATCTCTTTTTGGTACAGAAATGTTCCTAGTACATCTCCAACGTCTTTGGCCAGAGTCAAATTTGCAAATCTGAACTGATATGGGTGAAGGCCAGCTATTTCTAACACTCCAAATAGGCGCCTATTCACCACCAAAGGAACTGAAATGGCGGATCTAAATTGAGGAAATCCAGTCTCTGGTTTAGGCACCAATAACCGTTCTCCTTCTGGATCAGAGACCCCCTCTTTTGGTTCCCAAGCACGGCAGAAGTGGGGTTTTTTATCGCTGATACATCGATATGTTATTGATAGTTGTTTTAAATCGGGTCGTCGGTCCGCTTCCGCCATTGCTGATCTAAGTAGCTCCACCAACTTTACCCTTTTCTCCGGATCATATTTGTCTTGAAAGTACGCGATCTTAAACTCGAGGATTCTCTTATCATAATTGTAACGATAGATTGTACATATATCCGCAACGAAAAGATTGGTGGTTTCTCGAGCAATACGCGAATACATATTCTTGTAAGAATCCGTATCTTCGTCACCATTTGTTGTAGCAGATACTAAGCCAAACTCATTATTCAGCCAGTTCCAAAAGCGAGTTAAACTATCGTTTGCATATCCGTGGTGCAGGCTACCATACGAGAGTTCAAGATCCCTTCTCAGGCTTTCTATCCTCGATATGAGGAATTGAACATGATCCAAATGTTCCCTTGGCACGTCCGCTGCATCTACCCAGACTTTCCCAGAAATTTTGGAAGGGGCTGTGCTTTTTAGTGTCCACTTTCCCTCACAGAACTCCGCCACTAATGCATTATCCACTATATGCTGAACTAACTCGAAAAATATTGGTTTTTGAACGGATCTTGAGATTTCCACCAATATTTCCATAGCCTCATGCTTATTAACTAGAATTCCTAACTGCGCTAATGAATTGTATGTGCACCTCTGGATACTGTGGTTTTTGTCTAAATGGCAATCCATATTAAAGATTGTTTCGAATACCTTCCCAATCGATTTGGCCTTCGAGACAAGGTGATGTTGTCCAATCCAGCCCCTTGTAGTGCCTAAAAATAGTAATTCGTCACGGTCAACCTGATATTCCCTTCTGGCTTTCGATAAACCTTCCGTTACCAGTTCAACAAACGGGTACACGCGCTTAGAAAAAAATGTTTCTCCTGAATTGTCACCCGGTGCTAGAAAGCATGGTCCAATAAGCAGAAAGCCTTTGAAAAAGTCTTCAATGTGCAATGGATAAGCTGCGATTTGCATGGAGTTGCTATAATAATCCGTTGTTCGGATTTGATCCGAATTCAGATTTTTTAGCCACATCCCTATTGAGTAATTCTCCCATGCCTTCCAGTAACTATTTCTTCGCAAATGAAGAATAAGCGGATGCATATTACTCTGTCTAGTGACCCACGCTGAATTATTTCGATCATTAAAATACTTTACGATCTGGTCTGGGATTGATTCAAAAAAGGACCCATCTCGTAAGGATTCATCTGGATTCCAATTGTCATATTGAGGCATATTCAAGAATATCCTTTTTCCGTCAAGTAGGCGGACAGGTACATGGAAATCCAGAGATAGAGCGTGTTGGATGATTTGAGCAGTCCAAGGATTAACCAAAATGTGCTTCGCTAACAATGTCATTTTCACACCTCAAAGACTGATTTTTGGCGATGGTTAAGTAAGGTGATAAGAACTACCTTTTGGCTAACTGCTGACTCCCAGAATAAGTTGTTCTCATACTTTCATATTACATGACCTTCGGCGATTAAAATATTTGTTGCAATTGAGTGGAACTCTGT
>CAZTAS010000331.1:0-5525 GCA_964611635.1 uncultured Thermodesulfobacteriota bacterium | reverse complement strand
TTCATCTGTTGCGCTCAGGAAACGATGTCAATATGGTCAGCTACTGGCTCGGACATGCCAATATCAACACCACACATATCTATGTGGAAATTGACATGGAAATGAAGCGTCAAATGCTGCAAAAAGCACGACCCCCTGACATCAAAAAGCCTCTTCCATGGCAGAAACCCAATATCTTACAATGGCTGAATTCACTTGCCAAAGCGCCACAATTATGTGTAGTAAAGTGCTAAATAGGTGAAGAAAATAAGGGGGAGGGCAGGAGATAGAGGTGCTCAACTTCACATAATCCAGAACTTCACATAACATTTCCACCTCTTGGTGCGGATGCACCCCGGGAGTGAATATCCGGACGAAGAGATCAAGCGACGGTTCAAGCGCTATTATGGCGATGATGAGAAAAGAGAGCTGGAAGAGAAAGGGATTCCCGAGTTGAGGAGAAAATGGGCCAGCCTATCGGAATTTGTCAAGGAGATTAAACAAGGCTTTTCAAGGTATTATAACCGGCGTTGCCACCGAAAAGGCTTTTTCTGGTCCGAGCGGTTCAAGAGCGTGATCGTTGACAATGGCGACACCCTGATCAACTGCCTGGCCTATATCGATCTCAATCCTGTCCGGGCCGGGATTGCAGAAAAGCCCGAGGCCTACCGATGGTGTTCCCTGGGGTATCATGCCCAGACCCGTAATCAGGAACGGTTTCTTTCAACTGATTTTGGGCTAAGAGAATTTGCTTATAAAAGTGCAAAGGCGCGTCTGGCCTTTTACAGGCGGTTTGTCTATGAAAAAGGCGGATTGATACCGGAGGTGGAAGATCGATCGAAAGGACTGGAACTCAGTGGCGTGGATCGCTTTCGGTACCGGACCCGATACTTTACAGACAGCGGCATTATTGGTACAAAGGAGTTTGTATTGAGGGTCTACCAGGGATTCAAGGACCATTTTTCGTCCAAACACGAAAAGTGCCCACGCCTGGTTCAGGGGTTGGACGGCGTCTATTCCCTGAAACGGCTCTCGGAAGCCATATAGCACCCGTATATGAAATGGGCGTGCTTTTGTTGCTTTTCAGTCCCGTGGTTGAAGCCATGGTTACTTTCAGCGCACGGTCCTCAGATATACGGGGGTTGGCCATATGACGGATATAGGGCTTCATCTTGTGTTGCAGACTCGCCCCGGCCCTATCGCGCCTCAAATCTGCCCGCCCTCAACCCATATGGGTACAGGGCATACCTGTACGTCGACCCGCGCCTTTGCTTCGGGCTGCCTTCAGGCCTGCATTGCTGCAGAACCCTTGCCGTCAGCTATCCTTCGCCTCCGTCCCCGCAAAAAGCGCGGGATCTTCGACAGGCTGGGGATGGACTATGGCTGGTATTTGTGTCATAAATACCAAACAGCACCAACAAGCAGCCGGGCCAAGCCCGGCACACAACATGACGCTGCACCAGATAGCCGGGGACGTGCGACTGAAATAGGATCGTCCAGTAGCGGCTACTGGTGAGCTTGTCGTTTCCCAAGGCGCGCCCCTTCGGGTCCCGCCTTGGGAAACATTATGATCCCTACTGAATTGAAAATCGAAGACTTATCGGGGCTGGAAAAGCTTCAGCCAACTTTGATTCTCAACTTGGTCTTCGCCCAAGGCGACAGGGATATTAGCCGCCGCACGGCATTGAATCGGAGGTTGTATATAAGATTGCTTGACAAATCGCTAGATGAATACAATGAAGCAAGAGAATTGATCGTTGCTCAAATTGCTGAAGGGCAGCGAAGTTCAGAGGAAATGTCGAAAGTTGGAAGGCACATATACATGTTTAAATTTGTTGACCATATGGAAAACTGCATTTCTTCTGTAAGACGCATTCTTCGCTTTCTGGATATTCTCAAAGGCAATCAGGATGGATTGACGTTTTCTCGTACAGTTAGAAAGCACATTGAGTCGCTTACATCGTCTATTGTAGATGTGAGAAACACTTTAGAGCACATGGATAAAAGAATTCAAAATGATATCATTCAAGAGAATAAACCAGTAATGCTGAACATTTCGGACACACAAGATGGGATTACGATAGCTTCACACTCCCTAAAGTTTTCAGTTTTGAGTGCTCTTATAAAGAAACTTCATGAGATAGGCCAAGGTATGGCGGGATGGCGAAAATCTGACAATAAATACAAAGGAAAGCATGCATAACGGTTTTCAGCGGATCGCAAGGGTCATGCGCCCGCTGAAACCGGGCGCTCGCTGTAAAAATAATCTTGACAAACGTAACCTTTTGGGTTACACATAGAACTAATGATTAAATCATTTAACCATAAAGGATTAGAGGACTTTTTTTATACAGGGAGCAAGAGAGGCATCAGGCCCGAGCATGCAAACAGGCTTGCACGAATTCTTGATCGGCTTAATGCCGCAAGTGACATAAAAGATATGAATTATCCGGGTTCTTTCCTGCATCAGTTAAGTGGCGACAAGAAGGGTTTTCACTCAGTACGAGTATCTGGAAATTGGCGTATATTTTTTCAATTTATAGATGGTGATGCCTATGTTGTCGATTACGACGATTACCATTAGGGGGTCAATACAATGAGAAAAATGATAAGACGCCCGACTCACCCGGGCAACATTATAAAAGAAGATTACCTTTTGCCTTTATCCATTACCATTAAGGATATGGCGGATACTCTTGGTGTTTCAAGAAAAACATTGTCCAAAATTATAAATGAACGAGGTGCTATTACACCGGATATGGCCCTGCGTTTATCCCGAGCATTTGATACCACTCCTGATTTTTGGTTGAATTTACAAAAAAATTACGACTTGTGGCATGCTGAAAAAGAATCGCAAGAGTGGAAAAAAGTAAGGCCGTTTCCTAAAAACGTACTTCATCATCAGAATTCAGCACTTAGCAGCGAACATGTCATTCAAGACTGACGGGCAGGGGCGGGCGGCCTTTGCGGTTAACACTTTCGTTGGTTCTCACCAGCCTTGAGTATTTATTCTGCTATTTGCCCTGCCCGCATCTTAATTTTGCGTTACCGCCGCGCGCAGCGCGGCGCTATCGGGATAGGGAGTAGTCTCGCGACTACCCCCTCCCACACCACGCAGCATACGGGTCCGTACTGCGCGGTTCGGCTGATCCAAGGCAGTAATCAAACCCAGGGGAATACAAGCCCGCGTGATGTAAAGTAGGAATCCGGCAAGGCGATATGAACCCATTTGACTTTACTCATCCGCCACGGTCCCTTTCTGGAGCACCCTGTGGTCACGGCAAAGTCTTGTGAGACCCCTCTTTTGAGGAGTTCTCCGACACGGGTTCGGCGATTCTTCCAATGTTTCCATATAAGAGCCCGAAGGCGTCGTCTGATCCAATGGGAAAGGGGTCGTAACCGGTTGAAGGATTCGGTAATCCCGAAATAATTCCACCATCCGTTTATAAACTCCCTTAGCTCGCTAATCACCTGCAAGAGGCTGCGTCCACGGCGGCGGGCCGTGATTTCCCTGACCCGCTCTTTAAACCGCTTTATGGACTTCCAATGGATGCGTATCTTTGGATTCTCCCGTGAGTTTGTCACGCAGAATCCCAGGTACTTACTTTTCCATGAAAGAGTAGTAGCACTCTTTTCCCGGTTTACCTTGAGCCTCAGCTTCTTTTCAATAAATCTGCTGATGCTCTCCATCACTCGATTCGCTGCGCGTTTGCTTCTGACGAATATGACACAGTCATCGGCATAACGCACGAAACGAAGGCCGCGCTTCTCAAGCTCTTTATCCAACTCATCAAGAACGATATTGCTGAGCAAAGGCGAAAGGGGACCGCCCTGGGGAGTACCCTCTTTCGTAGGCTCTTCCAGACCTCCGATCATGACACCGGAAGTAAGGAATTTACGAACGAGTTTCAACACCCGCTTATCCTTTATCCGGGTGGATAGTCTGGCCATAAGCCTATCGTGGTTAACTCGGTCAAAAAATTTGGATAAATCAAGGTCAACCACATACTTAAATCCCAGCCTTACATACTCCCTGTACTGACGCACAGCGTCATGCTGGGAGCGCTTGGGCCGGAATCCGAAGCTCATTTCCGAAAAGGTATGATCCCAGATCCTTGTCAGGACCTGTGCAACTGCCTGCTGGATTGCCCTGTCAAGTGCAGTGGGAATTCCAAGTAAACGGACACCTCCGCCTGGCTTGGGAATCTCCTTCTGCCTCACGGGCATGGGAATGTAAGTTCCATCCAGCAGTGCCTTTTCAATCTTCTCCCGATGTCTGTTATAATACCTCTTTATCTTGCGGACAGTCATTGCGTCCACTCCGGGAGCACCCTTGTTCCTGATGACTCGCCTGATAGCGCGCCTCATGTTGCTCCGCTCACAGATTGACTCCATGAGCCGGATCTGACCTGCCGGGCTTTCGGATAGGCGCGACGCAATGAACTCTTCAGAACTCGTGTCCTTTATAGCCCTTGGGCCGGGATCTTCCGAGTACAATTTCAATTGTTTCCACTGCTGCGATGGGCTCATTAGAAGCACCTCCCTAATAACCACTCTCATTTACCCCTGTCATTCGACAGGTGGCACCGTTCGGGCCTTCCCCTTGGCGGATTATTCCCCCCCGCCCAGGCTTATTATGCCCTCTGCTGACTCCCGCTTACGTGATGGGCTCGCCTCTCGGCTTACTCACTCGCCTGATCCACCTACTACCTCGTCCACCTATTCGTGTTCCTTCCCTTATGGGTCTGGCTCATCAGTGGTCGGGACGGGCTGCCCACCGATGCCGGGATTTTTTTAACCGGTTTCCCCAATATTCCGGTAGCTTATAGCGGCGATCTCACACGAGACGCAGCGGGTCTCCCGGGGTAAACTCCGGCTACTTTCAGCGCACGATCCTCAGATATACGTGACTCGGCCATATAACGGATATAGGACTTTATCCTGTGTTGCGGACTCGTCCCGGCTCTGTCCCGCCTCGAATCTGCCTGCCCTCTACCCTTTCGGGTACGGGGCATACCTGTACGTCGATCCACGCTTTTGCCTCCGGCTTCCTTCAGGCACACATTACTGTAATACCCTTGCCTTCGGCTACCCTTCGCCTCCGTCAGGCTGGGTCTGGACTTTGTCTGATACTTGTGTCATAAATATCGGACATCACCATATAGCAGCCGGGTCAAGCCCGGCACACAACAAGCCAGTCGACCTGACGGGGTCTGCGCTCCGCTGGCCGGACTCGGGCGCCAGCGCCCGGCCGCCCACCTCCGCCAGACCGCCGCAGGTCACCGCCGCATTAGACTTTTTGTTCGGAGACATTGAATCGCTTCGGCACTGGCTCCCTTCAGAGAAGATTAACAGCCACGCGATTGGAAAGAATCTACCGTTTAGCTCTGTCCACCGGTCATTTGTTTCGTTTCGTTGTTTTTGGTTCACTTATTACTGCCAAGGAAGAACCAAACGATGTAGATGTGTTCATGTTGATGGAAGATTCATTCTATAGATTTCAAGAAAAAGATTTTGGAAAATTGATACATTTTATGTTAAGAATT
>CAZTAS010000330.1:0-5592 GCA_964611635.1 uncultured Thermodesulfobacteriota bacterium | reverse complement strand
ATTATATATTAATATAACCTGTATGTCAACTAATTAATGTCGTTTTCTATAATTATGATGTCTGCTCATGATGCTGCGTCTGACTGTTGGGACAAAGTCAGGGCATAATTTCAGATTTTTTTCTTGACAAAAACCTGTTTTCTTGTTTATATAAATTATAATCTTGTTAAATCACTTTTTCCTATCAATGCTCTTTTTCGATTACTTTTTTCTCTAGCTCATTTTTCTTTCTCAGTGTGCTTAGTCTTTTGCTTATTCCTTTCTGCGTGTCTGATCAAATAAGGGATAGTCTTTTTTACCCATATAACCTTTTGGAGCTTATTATGAGAAAAGGATTCCAGAAGGTGCCCATGTGAAGCCTCCAAGGGGTGAATGTACCCTTTGCAGGCTTCTGCTTTTTAGTCTCAGATAAAGCCAAATCCATCGTGAGATGGGGGCGGAAAGTTACAGGTCTCGGAAAAATAGCCGAGTTGGTGAGGATAGAAGTAGGCCATTAGCTGGGAAATAAAGGGATATTTCTCATAAAAGAGAGAGACATTAAATAATTAAGTTCTAACATTAAAAGAGGAGGGAAAAGCAATGAGGGTTAAGGTTAGAAATTTTGGTGTCTTAGTATTAATTGTTTTAATAGCTCTTTTTTCTGTGAAACTGGCGGAGGCGATAGACAAGCATACTCCATTTGATGTAATAGCAAAAAATGGTATGGTAGCCGCTGCTCATCCCTTAGCCGCCCAGGCAGGGGTGGATATGTTAAAAAAGGGTGGAAATGCGATTGATGCCGCAGTAGCTACTGCTTTTGCTTTGAATTGCGTTGAACCTTTTACTTCCGGCATTGGTGGCGGTGGATTTATGTTAATCCGTTTAGAAAAAACGGGAGAAACTATTGTCATAGACTATCGAGAACATGCCCCAGCAGCAGCTACCAAGGATATGTATGCTTCTGAGCAAGCAAAAAAGGAAAAATGGTCGAGGTTGGGAGGCAAAGCTGTTGCAGTTCCCGGAACTTTAATGGGATTAACTACTGCTTTAGAAAAATATGGAACTATGAGTTTGGCTGAAGTGATGGCACCGGCAATTTCCCATATGGAAAACGGATTTGAGGTAACTGAAACACTAAGCGGAATGATTAAAACCAATTTTGATAAACTCAAGAACTGGAGTGACCCAGAAAAAATTGCCTTCTTTAAAGAGGGATCTCCTTTAGAACCGGGTGATATTTTAAAACAACCAGATTTAGCTAAAACTTACCGTGAGATTCGGGATAAGGGAATTGAGCATTTTTATTGTAGGGAGTTGGGTAAAAAGATTGTAGATGCAGTTCAAGCAAAAGGTGGCATTGTTACCCTTGATGATTTAAAAAATTATAAACTTTATATGCGTAAACCAGTAGTAGGAAGTTACCGTGGATATGATATTTATTCCATGTGTCCCCCAAGTTCTGGTGGAACTCATTTAATTCAGATTCTCAATATAATGGAGAACTTTGATATTGCTAATATGGAATATCACGGCCCTACTCATATTGCGGTTATGGCTGAGGCAATGAAGATGGCTTTTGCTGATCGGGCTAAATATATGGCTGATCCTGGATTTGTCAAAGATATCCCCCTGGCAGGATTAACTTCTAAAAAGTATGCCAAGTTTCTTGCTGAAAAAATAGATATTTTTAACCCCCTAAAAGAGGTTTCCGCAGGTGAACCAGTGGCCTTTGAACACGATAGCACTACCCATCTATCAGTGGTTGATGCGGCAGGTAATCTCGTAGCTTTGACCCAGACTATT
Organism: uncultured Thermodesulfobacteriota bacterium; assembly: GCA_964611635.1. GTDB lineage: Bacteria > Desulfobacterota > JAFDED01 > JAFDED01 > JAFDED01 > JAFDED01. The sequence continues at coordinate 3,810 of CAZTAS010000330.1, read as the reverse complement.
AATTACTTCTTCGGCTCTGGAATAGTTGTTCCGGGAACAGGAATCATTATGAATGATGAAATGGATGATTTCTCTAAAGATCCAGAATCTCCCAATGCTCCCGAACCCGGTAAAATTCCGTTATCAAGTATGTCACCTACTATTATAGAAAAAGACGGAAAAGCCTTTATGACCGTTGGTACACCTGGCGCTACCCGTATCTTCACTGCAATGGTGCAGATTATTTCTGATGTCATTGATTTTGGTATGGGCATTGATGAAGCGATAGAGGCTCCCCGTATGCATTGTTATTCTTCTAATGGAAAAGCCAAACCAATTTATTATGAAAATCGTATCCCGGCTACTACAATCAATACTCTTAAAGTATTAGGTAATGAAGTAAGTGAGAAGGGTGATTACGATCTGTACTTCGGTGGAGTCCAGGGTATTATCATAAAAAGCGGCTTTAAGTGGCGAAGGATGTACGGTGGAGCCGATTCACGTCGTGATGGCGCTGCCTTCGGGTACTAAAATTCAATCCAGTGTTGAGTCCAACTACGCCACTTAATTTTATTAAGTGGCGTAGTTCCTAAATGGGTGGGATTTGAAAGCCTGAGTAATCTAACTCAAGTTCTGTCGGCGGAGTATTGTGAATATACCTTGGAACATCACCGTCGTATGGCGCGGTCAAATGCCCAGGTGCAGATCAGGACCTGCGACGAGGCATAAAAGGAAGAATTTCAGCGGATCGAGCGAGCGAAAAACTGTGTGACAATAAAATTATTGACAGTCGTTCATTGCTTGTGCAAACCAGAGCCGCTGATGTTTAAAACAATTGACGGGTGGCCGACACATCTTGATGTGTGGGAGCCGAAGGCTCAGGTTCTTTCTCTTCAAGGCATGAATAGATCAAATAGTACCCAGGTACCCATGAAAAGAGATATCGTCACCGGGCGGGGAGATTTTCATTATGTAACGTTCAGCACATATGGCCGTAGAAGTCTGCTTTCAACGCCCCTCGCCCGCCAGATCGTCATTTCAGTTCTGGGACGATTGGTTCGAGAGGGTAAGGCTCGGGTTTCAGGTTTTGTCATAATGCACGACCATGTGCATGCGATACTCCGGTTCGACGATGATACGGATCTCCCCAGGGTCTTACAAACGTGGAAAAGCATGAGTGCCCATTACCTTCGGAAGCAATATGAAAAAACAATGCCGGATATAATCGATCATTTGAGGACTCATAGAAGCGGCCATGAAGTTGTGTGCTTTTGGCAGAGGCGCTACTATGATTTCAATATAAGCACACGTGAGAAGCTTCATGAAAAATTAACTTATATGCATGAAAATCCCGTTCGGAAGGGCATTGTGAAATCGGCGGCTGAATACAAATGGAGCAGCGCATTATGGTATTTCTTTCATAGAAGCGTTGGTGTCCTGATTGATGCAGGGTTTTGATGTAATGTGATATAAACAGGGTGAGTCGCCAGCCGGGTATCTTGATTGTATGGGGGTATCATGAGAACCTGAGCCTGCGGCTCCCACACATCAAGATGTGTGGGCCACCCGCCCATCAGTGATGTCCGGTTTATGTTTAAAAATGAGGTACGAACTCGCGTTCTTTGCCGGTTTTAGTATGTCTAAGGATCAACTTTCGATCTTCAACATCCTTTGGCGTGAGTTTTAGAACCTCCCCAATTCTCATGCCACCCCTTGCTATGAGCTCAAGCAGAAGACTGTTTCTCGGTTTTGTTGTTCGAAAATAAATTGTTAATCAACTTGACATGACTGGCCAGATAATGTAAAAGAACTTTAAATTATTTTTTTGGACGCGAGCTATGCTCAGGTCCTTAGGGGGCCATCCCAGCTTGTGGGATTGCCCTTTTTTAGTGGAAGAAATGGAAACCAAGATTTCGATTCTTCTTGCTTACTCGGTCGCGGTGATTCTAATAGGCTGGCTGTCCAAGACTAGAGAGTCGGCCAGACCGGAAGGGTATTTTCTGGCCGGGCGAGAATTAAGTCCGTTGATCTTCATGGCTACCATGGCTGCTACCAACTTCTCAGCCTTCACCGTCTTCGGGGCCTCTGGAGCGGGTTATAGGGACGGGTACAGCTTTTATCCTATTGTTGGCTTCGGCACCGGCTTCATGGCCCTCACCTTCTGGATTTTAGGCCGCAAAATACATCGGGCAGGCATTGACTCCGGCGCTTTGACTCCACCCGACTTAGTCCGACGGCTCTATGGCTCTACCGTCCTTTCAGTCCTCTTTGCCGCCATAATGGTTATTTACACTCTGCCTTACATCGCCCTCCAGCCCATGGCTGCTGGTTACGCCCTTAAGGCCTTGCTGGGTTGGGACCACTTCACCGGCGCAGCCATTGTAACAGGATTGATTGTGCTTTACACGATCCGGGGCGGGCTGAAAGCAGTGGCCTGGACTGACGTTTTCCAGGGGCTGCTGATGTTGGTTTTGCTGAGTCTAGCTCTGGTCCTTGTGGCAGCTAAGGCAGGTGGGCTGAGCCAGGCTGGAGCAAGGATTATGGCCGAGTCTCCAGAGCTTTTTTCCCGGCCTGGTGGCCGGTCTTTCCATTCTCCCGCCATCTGGTTCTCATTCATCTTCCTTTGGTTCTTCTGTGACCCGATGTTTCCCCAACTCTTCCAGCGTTTTATGGCAGCAAAACGCGAGCGTGCAATACGGTTGACAATGGTGTCCTACCCCTTTATCTGCAGCCTGATTTTCCTGCTGCCCGTAACCATCGGGGTCCTTGGCCGTCTCAGCCATCCCGGTCTCGAGGGCAAGGCCGCCGACCAGATCCTGCCATTGCTTGCTGCTGACCTCCCTGGGCAGGTCATGGGGAGTTTGGTAGTTGCCTGCGGCCTATCTGCACTGATGTCCACCATGGACAGCCAGCTCCTGACCCTGTCCTCAATTTTTAGCCAGGATATCTATCCCCTGGCCAAACGCAAGCAGCCCGAATCTGCCTGGCCAGGGAGGTTCTTTTTGGTGATCCTGGCTGCAGCCGGACTTGCTCTGGCTGCTAGGCCTCCAGACACTATAATTTCCATTGCCAGCCAGACCTTTACCGGGCTGGCCGTCCTTTTCCCCGCCGTATTCTTCGGATTGTCTGAGAACTGGCGCTCAACTGAGGGGGCGGTGGCTTCAATCATACTGGGTCAGGCCATGGTGGTGGGATACTTTTTCAAGCTCTTGCCGGACTTTGGTTTCTTGCCGGTGGTGCCGATCATGGTTGTCACTATCGGTGCGTACCTGGCCTTTGCCCTCGCCAGCAAGCGTGCTTTCGATGGCTTGATCGCTGTGATCAGGTCTCCTTATCTCTATGGTTTCCTGGCCATTTTCATTCTGGCCATGGACTTCTGGCGGTGGCATAAGCCCCCGGCCTTGATCTGGGGATGGCCAACCTGGCTGTTTTACTTTATGGCTCTCTCTGCTGCCCAAACCGCACTTGCCTGGGCCTGGACCAGGAAAAGATAAGCTTTGGGATGGCTACCTTGCCAAAATGGCTGTCTTAGAGATTATGGCTCTTCTTCGCATTTTCTGACCATCCTGTCCGGTGGATTTCGTTTCTGCCATCTGGGATGGTGGGAGTGCGGAGTGGATGTGTTAAAAGTGGCCTTTGATCTGCAATGGATCCCCCAGGCGGCCTCCATCCTTACTCGTTTCTGGAACAAGATCAACACCCAAAGGTTGGCTGAACAGATGGGTGAGAGTGCTCGCAGGTTTGCGCGCGCAATTATTGAGTGGGAGTCGATAACCGAGGACAATCTCAATCTGGACTCTTGCGTGATCACCCGCTGTGGCCAACAGGAGT
>CAZTAS010000329.1:0-5615 GCA_964611635.1 uncultured Thermodesulfobacteriota bacterium | reverse complement strand
TTATCCCATTTGTTCAACAGTATTTTCGTGCCCAAATGCAAAATCTGGGATAAATTCCCGCGTCATCAGACGCATTATTTTTAATGAAGCTTATACAAAAAACGATGAAGATTTTCGCTTGTTCGCGCGGAATTTTATAATAATTTTATGCTTCAGGTGCTTTTTTGGATTGCAGCCGATCCCATGCATGGCCTATTCCCTTTTCCTTGAGCTTGGCCTTCTGGATTTTCATGACTCCAGTGGCCAAGGGGAATTCCTCTATGAATTCCATATACCTCGGAATCATAAAGGGCGCCAGATACTGCTGGCAATGATCAATAATTTCTTCTGGCAATGCGTGTAAGCCAGGATGCAACTTAATGTACAGTTTAATGTCCTCTTCTCCAAGCTCAGATGGAACGCCCACTGCTGCGCATTGAAATACCTTGGGATGGGCTAGCACACATTCCTCCAACCTGTCCACAGGGACAAAATCACCCTTCACACGGATACTTTCTCCCAGCCGCTCCATGAAGAAAAGATTTCCCTGTTCATCCATGTAGCCGCGATCCCCTGAGCGGAACCAAAAGCCCCTGCAGGCATTGGCTGTCTTCTCCGGCATTTTGTAATAACCATCGAACATTGCATGGGGGAGCCGATCCCGGATAACTATTTCCCCGGGCTGCCCACAGGGAACCTCTCGGTCATGCTCATCGAATATCTTCACCTCCATATCATCCCGCATCTTTCCTGCGAACCGAGGATCATGGGTAGAATCAGGAGCATAGAAACTCATGTTGCAGAAACCCCCGGCTTCTGTTGAGCCGTACATGGCCAATCCACGCTTGAGGCCGAACCTCCTGAGAAACTCTATTCCGCCGGCACCAACCAAAAAGATCCCTACCCTGGCTGGATTGATAGCATCTTCCGGCTTTGGCGGCTGCTTCAAGAGTATATTCATGGGGGTGATATGAAGCATCAAGACGTTGGCTCCATATTGCCTAACCCAGTTCCAATAAAGGGAGGCGCTGAATCGGGCTTCAAGTGCAAGGCGAGAGCTGGCAATGATGGCGGTCATTACGCCTATGTATACATTAATATGATAATTGGGCAGCAAAGCGAAAAGTGTATCTTTTTCAATAATCCCGGATTCTTTTGCAATTCGATCGCATAATGCGATTATATAATGATGGCTTATGATGCAGGGTTTGGGGAGACCGGTGGTTCCGGAGGTATAGAAAAAATGAACAGGATCTTTTGCTTCAATACCAGCATCAGGAGGAGATTTCGAGGAACCGCTGTAAAGTTGATCAAAAGGAATCATACCTTCAATAATCCCGTGAGCTATAGAAGGATCATCCTGATGAACAATCTCCAGTTTGATTCCTTGAAGATTCTCACGAACGCTCTGGTACTTTTGGATAAGGCTCTCTGAAAAAATTATAACCCGGCAATCGGAGAAGCCAAGTGAGTGCTGAAGCAGCTCTGAATCGTACTGGGTGTTGACAAACACGGTGATTGCCCCCAGCTTGGTTGCAGCGAAGTAAAATATGAGCCATTCAAGACAGTTGTGCATCAAGCCACCGATGTGCTCGCCCTTTCGAATGCCTAGCTCATATAACGCATTGGCCACTCGATTGATCTGCTCATCAAATTCCCTGTAAGATAAAGACCTGTCCCCGAAGCGCAAGAAAGCCCTGTCCGCATTTCTTTGAGCTCTGTCTTCCAGGATTTTTCGAATGTTGGTCATTTGCTATCTGCAACCTGTGGTTTGTTCAAAAGGTTTTCCTCCTCAATTTTACGCAAGCATTCCCAGGCACTCTTGATGGCACTTCCAATACCAGAGCCGCTTAAATAGCACGCATCGCCTGCTAAATACAGACCTCGCACACCGGTCACTGAAGGGCCAATGCGATATTGAGGTCCTGTGGCTCCAGTTCGAGGAGTAAATAAAATGTCGGTATAACGAGCTCGCATGATCCAATCAATGTGATTTCTAAATCCAGGCAAAGTCTCTTCGACCATGTCCATTACCCAATCCTGTCGATTGCAAGCCTCTGATTCATCTCCCAGCTGGATTGGACCGTGATCGTCCGCATAGACCAGATGGTAACCCGGTGGAGCCAGTGCCGGATCGGCATATGACGGGACAGTTACAAGCAGGTGCCGATCCTCGCCCGGCCGATCAACGGCGAATTGAAAAAATTGATTCTCACCGAATGGTTGAAACAGAGATTCCTTCACGCCAGCGATGATTCCTACATACCAATATCTATCTTGCCTGATGGATTTGATCTTGGACATGATCTGATCTTGGATGAATGAAGGATCCACAAGAGAGGGAAGTTGATATACCGGGATCGTGCACACAACGATAGGGGCCTCGATTTCCAAATCGGCGGCTAAACCGGGATGAAGTTTTTTGCCAAGAATACCCCTTACGGTGTTGTTATCTATTTTCACCTTCTGGCAGTTAAGTTCTGTAACCATTGTCCCTCCTTGCTTTACAAAGGAGTGTGCAAGGGCCTCAGAAAAGCCTTTTATTCCTCCTCTGGACGGATAGCCGATGGTTACCTCCGACACGAAGGCATCTTTTAAGGTTTCTAAAAATGCACCGGCAGAGATACTATCAAGAGGTTGACCTGCAAATCCCGTTATTTTCTTAAAAAAATCCAAAAGCTCTTGCCTTCCGATACGGCCCATAAGCCACTGGGTCGCCGAAATGTCATGCAGCCTATCAATCTCTTCCCGAGGCAGTTTTGTAACCACTTCAACCAATTCCTTGAAAGCTCTATAAACGTCTTCCCCCAGCGCTTCTTTAGATGTTGCCCTGAGGTATTTTCGGGTATTGAGGTCAAATTGCATTAAAGAGGGACGAATGGGGACAAGATCCATCTCTGCTCCAACATCCTTCAACAGGGCTCCGATACCTGAGGAACTTAAGCTGGCCAGTGCATGGAGTCCAACATCCACAGAGTAACCCCGATACGTGAAAGAGGATGCGCGTCCCCCCACCCGGGGTTCCTTTTCCAGGAGCGCGACATGATAGCCTCTGCGCGCCAATAAAGCGGAGATCCCCACACCCGCCGTTCCTGCACCGATAACAATTATTTCGTACTCACTCATAAGATTGAATTATCCCCCCTTTTTTAGATATCATAGCCATACATCTCGTATTCCCTTTTTCAACATACCCATAGAATTATTTCATTTCTTCCGCCTCATGTAAAGCTTTAAAATGCCCTGCCACATTATAAAGCAACGGATGGATAGCAGAGCCTTGCCCTTCCATTTCCACCCCGAATACCCTGTTGACCTCTGTGTTATGCCATATAAGGGCTCGAAAATGGGCCTTGCGGAGCAGGTGCATTCTAAGCTGCCGAAGGAGTGTACCACCCTGCTCCGGGGCCACCTCGACAGCCGGGAAATCATTAAAAATCCGCAATATTATGGTTCTCCCATGCCCTTTAATCTCTTTTTTGTATAGCGCGGCAGCCCATTCTTCCAGGTTTGTCCTGCGGAGAATGACGTCAGCCGGGGCCCATCGATGAAGCGTCATCCACTGGGAGCCGCGCTGGAAAGTCATGCGGAAATAACCTGTCTGGAAGGTGTGTGAATGCAATCGAAAGCTTCCGGGCACATCCGCTCTAATATCGAAAAGGGTCCACGGAACCCAATCCGATGAATGGTAGTCTCGATAGGAAGTGATGATCCGGGCAGGCAGAGTCATCGTGTCCTCTGTAAGAGGCATCCCCACCTGGAGGAAAGCCATCCGCCTGCAGCGCGGGCAGAGGATGGCCGCTCCCCGAAAAATAAACTCTCCAGCCTCCATAGAGAATGATGCCACCTCGTAATCTTCAGTAACAGGGGCCAGATCCCCATCCACGAAGCCAGGTACTGGCCGCCCTCCAATGTTCTTCTCCAGTCGGGAGACGTAATCGCGGGCGATCTCCTGTATCGAAACGTTCCTCGCTGAGAACTTCCAGCGCAGCTCCAGGGTGGGCCGCCGTGCGTCCTCAAGCCGCAGGTAGTCCTTTTGCAGAACAGCGGGATCCCATCCCCTGGGGACCACAATGGCCATGCCTTCCCAGGCAAACCAACGTTCACTCGCACTCAGCGGTGGGCAGACCGCAAGCCCATAGTCTTCTTTCAGGCTCATGCCCTGACCTGGGTTCAAACTTTTCACGACCCGCTTCGGCTAACTCCATTTTTAATAAGGGAGCCTTTCCAGAGAGCTCAATATCAAAGTCCACCCCATGGCGAACATGCCGATCAGCCCCATCCCGCAGGAAAAGCCAGCCAGCAGTACTGGGGCATATTGTCGCCAAGATGTCCCGAAGTGCTTCAGAAAATAAAAGCGTCCAAGCAGAGCGCCTGTCAGTTCAAGGATCACGCCATGGGGTATGCTCTGGCCAAGTCCCCGAGTCACCCCGTATATAAGAAGTATGGGCAGGCCCAGTATGCTAAGCACTGTATAAGTTAAAATACCGAACACTAGGCCGGAGGCAGCGGGTATAAGCTTAAGCGCCTCGTAAAAAGCGCTCTCCCCACCCAAAGTCGAACTCTGCATCAGCAGGATATTCATGGCCTCCAGGTGCCACATCTGCTGGGCATAAGGATACATGTTGGAGGGCAATGGAGCCAACCTCCATATATATTGCGAGAAGAGCAAACTGCCCGCGAATACAATGGGGAAGATAACCAGTTCGGATTTAATGATACCCCGGAGGTTGGTTCCGGTCAGCTCGATCTTCCGGAATTCGAGGGTGGCTTTTCCATAATTGTGAATCGGGATGGGCGCATACCAGATTCCGATTCCCTGGTAGCCGAAGAGTTGTGAGCCCGCTATAAAACTGGCCTCTCGCACCATGGGGAGGCTCACAAACTGCCCCGCAACGCCTTCCATGCGGGCCGATACGTAAGAGATGATAGGGGTATAAATAAAGCCGTAACCGATGAAAAAGATCCAAGGAAAATCAGGCACAAGGATCACGGATAGCATGGTGTAAGCCAAGGTGGAACACACGTAAATTCCAACAGCAATCCAGAAATTGAAATCACCACGACCCGTAGGGGGATGAAAAAGCGCCCGAAGGTTCCGATCCTTACCTTGCCCTTTAGAGCCACGATTCATCCCCCGGAAAAGATGATAGAATCCCACCAGGGCGATGGCAAGGCCCAGACCGATGCCGAAGCTCATGTAGAAATCGAAATTATTGGCGAACATGGTGTCTACTGTACCCATGCCCGGGTGCCACCGTACAAGAAACCCCTGGTGATACAGTATCGGATTGAGCACGAAAGTGATGACCACGCCCAGGAAGCTCCCTATCACGGCCCAGAATGGGAGCACCATGCCGATGAAGATCAGGCCCAGATCTAACTGTATCCCGGTGGCTACAGCTGGCAGTATTGATTCCGTGCTCTGTGTGAGTTCCAGCCATGGCATGGGTATCAGGCGAATTGGCTGGTTGAGCAGGACACCGGTCATTGCCGGGAGCAAAACATACACTGCGCCGAATCCCAGTCCGATGGCACCGCCTATGCTGAATACGCGCCACTTCCACTGCTTTTTACCATCTTTCTCTTCGCCCGACTCGGCCAGAGCAATGGTACCCAGTGCCGCCACCGGCGCC
>CAZTAS010000328.1:0-5617 GCA_964611635.1 uncultured Thermodesulfobacteriota bacterium | reverse complement strand
TGGCCTCATCGACCCGCCCCTGAAGTGCCAGCACATTTCCCAGATTGATGTGCGCATCAACATGACGGGGTTGAATACGTAGCGCTTCCAAATAGTGGTCTGCGGACTCACCGAGTCTCCCTCGTTCTCTTGCTGAAACTCCAAGATGGATGTGTGCCAAGTAATTATCGTCTGTCACATTCACGGCATGCTTGAAAAGGGAAATATCGTCCCTCCAGCAGCCGATTTGCACCCACGAACACAGCATAAGAATTGAGACCAAGAGACCTGTTGTTATAGCAAGGACAATCCGTCGATAATGCCATTTACCCAAAAGGTCAGGAACACCCCAGGCAATCATGATAAATAGACCAATCAGGGGAATATAGGTGTATCGATCGGCCATTGACTGATCCCCCACCTGAACCAGACCGATGACCGGGATAAGAGTACCAAAATACCATAACCACCCAACTGCAAGGTATGGTCGGCTCCGCACTCCCCTGAGGGACACAACAAATAAACAAACCAGCAACAACCCCGCTCCTACAGCCTTCCACAATGCAATACTTGCCGGTTGAGGATAAAACGCCGCAAGGCCATCCAGCCAAAATGTCTTTTCAATATAGCCTACATAAGAAACAAGGGTATTAGATATCCTGATCCTTAGTGGAAATTCATGCAAAGATACGACACTCCCTCCTCCATCCTCAGAAAGAAATGTCATAACAGACGAAAACCCTGTAAGGACAAAGAGTGGGGTTTTCTCCCAGATCAGACGAAAAATTATCCCTTTTTTTGTTAAGAAAACACTTTCATTATCTGAACGGCCCATCCTGCCTAAAGGCCAAAAGTCCGTAAGAAGCAGGACAAACGGCAAGGTCACAACCATCGGCTTGGACATAAGCCCCAAGGCAAAAAAAACCACAACGAAGACATATCGGTTTGCTTTTGGACGTTCAGTATACCGGACATAGGCCCACATAGTCAGCATCCAGAAAAAGGTGCTCAACACATCCTTCCTTTCAGCCACCCACGCAACCGATTCCACATGAAGAGGATGTAAGGCAAAAAGCGCAGCAACAAAACCGCTCCGCCATACAGCCCCCGTCATCCTTCTAAAGACCAAAAAGAGCAATATGCTGTTGGCTACGTGAAACAGCACATTGGTCAAATGATGTATCCCAGGCATTAATCCGAATATCTCACAGTCCAGCATGTGGGACAGCCACGTCAATGGGTGCCAGTTGCCTGCGTGGAATGATGTAAAGGCCCAAAAAACATCATTTCGGGAAAGGCCTCCTCGTACATGAGGGTTTTTGGTAATGTAAACATTGTCGTCATAGGCCACAAAATCATGGTTAAGCACCTGCCAATAGATCACAAGGGTTGCCAAAACTAAGAATAGGCATATCATAATTTCTATTCGATTAGAGTGCGTATCCCGACTATATTCCATTACTCAGCCGCCTCTCTCAACTTCCCTTTCTGCTTCAATGCCCGCTCCAGATTCCGTCGTGCCACAGCAAAGCCAGGTTTGATACGCAGGGCCTCTTGAAAATGAACAATGGCATCATCAAGATTTCCCTGACCCATCAATACAGTCCCCAAATTAAAATGGGTCTCTGCTGACTCCGGATTGATCCGCAATGCCTCGGTATATTGCTCAATGGCAGCCTCCAAACGACCCTGGTATGCCAGAGCGTTCCCCAGGTTAGTCCGCGCCTTCGCATAAGCAGGTTTAATCCGCAATGCCTGGGTATAATGATCAATGGCACTCTCAATATAGCCTAGACGCAAAAACGCGTCTGCAAGGTTATTATGGGCTTCTTCATCATCCGGTTTGATCCGTAACGCTTCGGAATAGTGCATAACCGCCTCTTCGAATCTCCCTTCCCCAGCTCTAGCAGCTCCCAGATTAAAATGCGCCAGCGAGTTATTCTCAGTCACCTTTATGGTGTGTGTAAAGATAGCAATACTGTCTTTCCAATGCCGCACCTGTAACCATGTGCACACAGATAACCCTAAAAGCAGTAAGCTTCCAGATACGAAAACCACAATCCATCCTTGCCTCCATCGGTGGAAAAGGTCAGGAATCCCCCAAGAAATCATGATAAACAGACCGATAAGAGGTATATATGTGTATCGATCAGCCATTGAATGAGATCCCACCTGGACAAGTCCAATCACAGGTATTAAGGTCCCCAGATACCATATCCATCCAACTATAAGATACGGGTGGCTTGATACTCTCTTAACAAATATAATAGACAAACTCATAAGTAATATGCCAGCCCCCGCGGCCTTCCACACCTGTAAGGTCACAGGGTGTGGGTAGTACACCGCAAGGTTGTGAGGCCAAATCATCTTTCCCATATAGGTCACATAGCAGACGAGGGCATTAGCGATTCGGGACTTCAGAGGTAGCATATCAAGGGATTCAATAGCCTCTCCTTGTGCAAAAAAGGCTACAGCACTCAAAACAGTTGCCAGGATTAGGAAAGGAACCTTTTCCCAGCTCACGCGAGAAAATGTCAGCTCTCTTCCCTTTATGGCACACCCACCACGCAATTGCCAAAATTTCAACCGGCCCAGAGGCCAAAAGTCCATAAGGAGGAGCGCAAACGGCAGGGTTACAACCATAGGCTTGGACATAAGACCCAAGGCAAAGAAGATAATAACTAACAAATATCGATTAAGCCCGGGGCGCTCAGTATACCGGGCGTACGCCCACATGCTTAGCATCCAGAAAAACGTGCTCAACACGTCCTTCCGCTCCGCTACCCACGCAACCGACTCCACATGAAGAGGATGGAGCGCAAAAAGCGCAGCAATAAGGCCGCTTCGCCATATAGCACCTGTCATCTTTGTAAGAACCAAAAACAGCAATATGCTGTTTGCTATGTGAAATAGCAAATTGCCCAGATGATGCAGCCCCGCATTTAGGCCAAAGAGTTGACAGTCCTGCATGTGGGATAGCCACGTTAATGGATGCCAATTGCCTCCATAGAAGACTGTAAAGGCCCAAATCACGCCTTTTCCAGAAAACCCCCATCGTACATGTGGGTTTTCCGTAACGTATCCATTGTCATCAAAGTTTATAAAATCGCTGTTAAGTACCTGCCAGTAAACGGCGAGGGTTGCCACAGTCAAGAATACACATATCATTAGCGCCAGTCGCTTGGAATACATACTCCCTCTATCACCAGCTACTTGGCAGTCACCCTCATTTTATCCCTCCTGGCGAATGCCCGCTCCAGATTCCGCCGCGCCACAGCAAAGCCAGGTTTGATACGCAGGGCCTCTTGAAAATGAGCAATAGCATCATCCAGATTCCCCTGACCCATCAATACAATCCCTAAATTAACATGGGTCTCTGCCAACTCCGGATTGATCCGCAATGCCTCGGTATATTGCTCAATGGCGGCCTCCATACGGCCCTGGTATGCCAGGGCGTTCCCCAGGTTGGTCCGCGCCTTCGCGTACGCGGGTTTAGTCCTCAATGCCTGGGCATAATGATCAATAGCACTTTTAATATCGCCCAGGCGCAAGAACACGTCTGCAATGTTATTATGCGTCTTTGCATCATCGGGGTTGATCCGTAACGCTTCAGAATAGTGCATAACCGCCTCCTCGAATCTCCCTTCCCTTGCTTTGGCAACCCCCAAATTAAAATGCGCTTCCGCATAGTAAGGATTGACCCGCAACGCTTCAGAATAATGATCAATCGCTTCCTCAAGTCTGCCTTGCTCCGCTAGAAAAAGACCCAGGTTATTGTGGGCCAGCCAGTTGTCAGATCTCACATCTAGGGCGTGTGTAAAAAGTGTTATGCTGTTTTTCCAATACCGTACCTGGATCAAGGTACAGGTCATGAACCCTGACAAAAGCACTCCTGCCGCTATTCTAAGCACATTTCGGCGGTAGCGCCATCCACGCAAGAGCTCGGGAACACCCCACGCGATCATGATAAACAGGCCGATTAGAGGGATATAGGTGTATCTGTCTGCCATAGCCTGTGCGCCTCCTTGGACGATGCCAATTACCGGCACAAGGCTTCCAAGATACCACAACCAACCTACGAGCAAATAAGGGCGTCTTCGGACAACTCTAGCGAAAATGATCGATAAACATCCAAGTAATAAGCCGGTCCCCACGGCCTGGTATATGGGTATAGTCCCCGGGTGGGGATAAAAGGCAGTAAGGTCATCTGGCCAAACCATCTTTCGAATGTAGCTTATATAGGATACGAGGGAATTAGCCACCCTTGCTTTCAGGGGAAGATCTTCCAAGGATGGTATCGCTCCCCCTTTTTGAGTGGCGATCATAGTCACTGCACTAACAACTACAGTTACAGTAAGTAACGGAAGTTTTTCCAAAATCAAACGGAAAATAACTGATCGTTCTATCTTAAGGTTACTTCCTTTATCTGAACGGCCCACCCGTTCAAGAGGCCAAAAGTCCATAAGAAGAAGTACAAACGGAAGGGTCACAACCATCGGCTTAGCCATAAGGCCTAGGGCAAAGAAAACAGCAACCAATAAATATCGATTAAGCCCCGGTCGCTCAGCGTAACGGGCATACGTCCACATGGTCAGCATCCAAAAAAAGGTGCTCAACACATCCTTCCTCTCAGCCACCCACGCAACCGACTCCACATGAAGGGGATGGAGCGCAAAAAGCGCAGCAACAAAGCCGCTTCGCCATATAGCTCCGGTCATCCTCCGCAGAACCAGAAACAGCAATATGCTGTTGGCCATGTGAAACAACAGGTTGGTCAGATGATGCATCCCGGGCTTTAGTCCGAACAACTCACAATCCAGCATGTGCGACAGCCACGTTAAGGGATGCCAGTTGCCCACATAAAATGATGTGAAGGACCAAATGGTATTCTTCTTGCTAAGCCCTGACCGCACATAAGGGTGTTCAGTTATATAATCATAGTCATCGAAGTTTACAAAATCATAGCAAAGGACCTGCCAATAGACCGCAAGGGTTGCCACAGCCAAAAACACACATATCATGAGTTCCAGTCGCTTAGAACGCATACCCGTATTTTCTCTGACTACTTTGCCACTCCGCTCAATTTATCCTTCTGTGCAAAAGCACGCTCGAGATTCCGCATTGCCTCAGCAAGGCCAGGTCTGATACGAAGGGCTTCCTGAAGATGAACAATGGCATCATCCAAATTCCCCTGATTCATCAATACAATCCCTAGATTAACGTGGATCTCTGCCAACTCCGGATTGATCCGCAATGCCTCAGTATATTGCTCAACCGCTGCCTCCAAACGGCCCTGGTTTGCCAGAACGTTCCCGAGGTTAGCATATATATTCACATCCTCAGGGTCTAGCCGCATCGCCTTTGAATAGAGTTCAATTGCCTCCTCAAATCTTCCTTGCTCAGCGAGAGCGTTTGCAAGGTTATTGAGTGTCTTGGCATCGCCGGGTTTGATCCGCAATGCTTCTCTAAAATGCTCGATTGCCTGCTCGTACCTACGCTCCTCTTTTAGCGCAACTCCTAGGTTAATGTGGGCCACCCAGTTTTCAGGATCAGTCTTGGCTGCGTGGGCAAAAAGCGCAACATCGTTCTTCCAATGACCTGTCTGCAACCTTGAGCATATCATCAACATTAGAACCAT
>CAZTAS010000327.1:0-5619 GCA_964611635.1 uncultured Thermodesulfobacteriota bacterium | reverse complement strand
ATATAGGATACATGGCCACGGGTTTAATGGCATCGGACGAAATGATCGTCATTTGCGACGAGGTCATCGCACTTGTCAGGCGGCTGCTCAGGAACATCGAAATCACCCCGGAAACCTTGGCCGTGGACGTCATCCACCAAGTGGGACCAGGTGGGTATTTCCTCGATCACGAGCACACATTGGCTAACTTCAGAAAGGAGATCATTCCTCTTAAATGCATGGACCGCAGAAGCCTGTCCGCCTGGGAGACAGAAGGGAAGATCAGCTTCATGGACAACGTCCAGAAACGAGTGGAAAAGATTCTTAGCGAGCACACTCCAGAGCCTTTAGAGGATGGATTGCTCCGGCGCATTGAGGAGATAGTCCGCTTGTCGGAAGATTAAAGTCAGGTGTCGGGAGCAATCCTGGCCCAAATTGGTAAGCCTTTAATACGAAAGCACATATGCGGATGATGAGAGTAAACGCATTTTCAAGCCATCTGTGGGGGGAAAGCAGTACTAAAGATCATTATGGATTCTAGTCGGCAGATCTCGCGGTCATGGTGGCAGCGTATGCGGAGGAAGTTGGATGAGCGGATATTTTCACGGTCTGGAGTGCACAAGGTGCGAGGCCTATTACCCGGGCGATACCACTCGGGCCCTGTGCGATTGCGGCTCCCCCCTGCTGGCCAGGTATGACCTGGCGGCCATTCAGAAGGCGGTGACCCCGCAGGACATCGCATGCCGCCAGCCCAGCATGTGGCGCTACCGGGAGCTTCTTCCCGTGCGGGATGACGCGGCAATCGTTACAATGAGTGAGGGCTTCAGCCCGCTGATCCCCACGGAACGGTTGGCCCGAGAGATTGGCGTCGGCGAGCTGTATATAAAGGATGAGGGGATAAATCCCACAGGAACCTTCAAAGCCCGAGGGGCATCTGTAGCAATCTCGCGCTGGAAGGAGCTTGGTGTGACAAAATTCTGCCAGCCCACCGTGGGCAGCGGCGGTCATGCTTGGGCGGCATATGGAGCACGAGCGGGCGTAGAGATCCACATCGCCCTTCCTGTGGACTGCCCAGAGATAGGCTGGAAAGGCTGCTCAATAAACGGCGCTCACGTCTACCTTGTGAATGGGACTGTAACTGATGTGTTCCGGATCATGAAAGACGGGGCTGAGCGATACGGCTGGCTCAACGCCGGAGCCCTGCGGGAGCCTTACCGGGTGGAAGGGAAAAAAACAATGGGCATCGAGGTGGCTGAGCAGTTGGGCTGGGAGCTGCCCGATGCCATCCTCTACCCCACAGGTGGCGGGGTGGGCATCATCGGCATGTGGAAGGTTTTTGACGAGTTGGAATCCCTGGGCTGGCTCCCTGCCCAGCGGCCGCGGCTTGTCTCCGTTCAGTCAACAGGGGTGGCGCCGGTGGTGAAGGCGTTCCACGAAGGAAAAGACGAGTGTGATGTGTGGCCCGACGTACGCACCATAGCCCCAGGAGTCATGGTGGCCAAGGCGTTTTCCGACTTCCTGATCCTGCGGGCGCTCCGCGGCACAAAGGGCTGGGCGGTGGCAGTGAGCGACGAGGAGATCCTCCATTACATGGCTTGGGTGGGCCGCCACGAGGGAATCTTCCTCTCTCCCGAGGGAGCCGCTACTGTGGCGGGCGCCCGGCGCATGGTTCAGGAGGGCCAATTGGCCCGGAATCACAGGGTGGTGCTCTTCAACACCGCTACGGGCCTGCGATACCCTTACCTCATACAGGCCCAATTGCCCATTATCCCAGGCAACGGCTACATTGAGACTGCATAATATGGGAGATAACTTCCTGAGAAGGACTCTCAGCGTCCCCTTTGTTCTCTACCCCTGTTTCTTCGGTCCTTTATGACCGACTAACACCTATGCTGGTGCTTTAGGGGTGGTGAGAGGCTTTTACTACCTGGCATTCTCTTAGACGGGCAGGAGCCAATCCCGGTGGGACTCACTCTTCCCTCTGACCAGGGCGAAGTAGGCATCCCGGATTTGGAGGGTGAGTGGTCCGGGATTTCCATCCCCGATGGGGCGCCGACTTATGGTCTTTCGCGCAATTAGGTTTTAGGATAATCTGACATAAAAAACCATTCTGACTGAAAAAAAGCCTTGACATCAGCGGGAGAATAAGCTCATAAGAAAATTAGTGAGCTGGCGATAAATTATCGATTTGACCCAGCCCCGGAATTGATAATCATGGGAGAATCAGGAATATCATTCCCATCTAAAGGAGGTGATGAAATTCTTTGTAGGAAGTGATGTGTGAGATTATCATTAGTAATCGTTTAATGAAAAAGGAGGTTAATCATGCGATTAACAACATTGCACTCCATGAGCAAGACGCTACTGGTTGCCTTCCTGGCATGCCTGCTTCTGGTAGGCTCCGTGGTGAAAGCTAATGCGGCAAAAGACACTCTGATCATCGCGCAAAGCGCAGATATCACCACGCTGGACTCCACTCAAGCCACACAGATCGTAAATATGAATTTGTTTTGGAACATTTACGACGCATTAGTTACATGGGATCCCGTGGACATCGGCAAGTTGGTGCCACAGTTGGCGGTCTCGTGGAAGAACATCGACCCGGTGACGTGGCAGTTAAAGCTGCGCCAGGGTGTGAAGTTCCACAACGGCGAGCCCTTCAACGCGGAGAGCGTAAAGTTCAGCGTTGAGCGGTTTATCACCAAGGGGATCCACCAGGTATACTCTGGCTTCGCCACCATCGAGCGGGCGGAGATAGTTGATCCGTACACTGTGAACATCATCACCAAAAAGCCCGACCCGCTCCTGGTCAAGCGTTTTGCGGCTTATGGGGGGCAGATGCTGCCGCCCAAATACATCAAGGAGGTGGGTTGGAAGACATTCGGGATTAAGCCCGTGGGCACAGGCCCATTTAAGTTCGTGGAATGGATCAGGGATGACCACATCACCCTGGTGGCTAACGAGGATTACTGGAAAGGTCCTTCCAAAATCAAGAAGGTTATCTGGCGGCCGATTCCGGAGAACTTCGCTCGCGTGGCAGCCCTAATGGAGGGCGAGGTCCATATTGCCACCAAGGTCATTCCCGACCACCTGCCACTGATCGAAAAGGCGAAGAATTGCCGCATTGAGCACTCCCTGAGCAACCTTGTGACGGTTTACTGGTTCAATATCAGCAAAGGAGGGCCGCTTGCCAACAAAAAGGTACGGCAGGCTCTGAACTATGCGGTGGACAAGGATAAGATCATCAACGAACTGTTTGGAGGCTATGCCATCCCTATCGCAAGTGAAATACCCAACACAGACTTCGGCTACAACCCTAACATCAAGCCGTATCCCTATGACCCGGAGAAAGCCAAAAAACTGTTGGCCGAGGCGGGGTATCCCGAAGGGTTCGAGTTCGACATCCAGAGCGGAAGCGGCATCCATCTCAACGACAAGCAGCTCACGGAGGCTGTAGCCGCCATGTACCAGGAGATCGGGCTGCGTCCCCGTATTGGCGTCCTGGAGCCGGCCACTCGCATGCAGCTCCTGCGGAACCAAACCTTCCCGGGATTGCTGCTTGCCGATCCGGGTAGCACCACCTATGACATGGATGGGATAGTCTGGAGGCTTCATGGCCCCGGCGGGCTTGCTCACAAGATATGGCCGGGGAACTACGAGGGGACCCATTTTTATAAAATCATGGAAGAGGCCAGAAACAGCCTGGACCAGGAAAAACGTGAGAAAATTTATCACGAGGCGGCCCAGATTATGCATGATGAGGCTAACGCGGTCTTCCTCTATCAGGGGGAGACTATCGACGGGGTCAGTAACGAAATCAATTACAAAGCCCGTGGTGACCAGCGAATTTACGTGTACGACATTTCGTTCCGTTAATATCCCATAAGGGCGGGGCTTGACGTGGACTTCCTTCCTTGTGACGTGAAATCATAACAGGAATCAGGGTTCACGTCATGCCCCTTTAAAAATTAACTCCATTACAGTAAAGCAGGAGATTAACATGAAAGCCTTGCCAAGTGTAACAATTTGTGGATGCGGAAGTGGTGGTATGGCTATGGCATCAGACCTATCTCTTCTCGGATGTAAAGTCAACCTATATGAATTCCCCGATTTGAAGGATAATCTTGGTCCGATCCGGGAAAATGACGGGATATTATTAACAGGGAATACGCACTCTGGCAAGACAGGATTGGCGAAGTTAAATAGAATCACGGATGCTGCCGAAGAAGCCATAGAGGATGTTGAGCTTATCATGATTAATGTCCCTGCAATGGCGGTCGACAGATTTGTTGAATCCTTATCACCTTATTTGATAGAAAGTCAAATAATAGTAGTGACAACCGGCTATTGGGCATCCTTAAGGTCAAAGGGAGTGTTGGAGAAAACCGGTGTCTTGGAAAAAATAACATTTGTTGAAGAACACATCATGCCTTATTTAAGTGGAAAGCTTGCACCAGCTCACGCACATATCTACAACTTCAAGAGAGATATAAGGATATCTGCTTGGCCGGCAACAAAAAATAAGATTGCCTATGATGTATTAAAAAAGTTGTATCCTCAGATGAAGCTATCAAAGAATGTTCTAGAAAACAATTTTTATACTGGTAACCCTTCTGTCCATGCCCAGATAAACATTCCCAAAGCTTCATTCTTTTTTGAGCGAGCAAAGGAATTTAAATTTTACAGTGAAGTATCTATGTGTGCATCGAAACTTATGGACGCCTTCGATAAAGAAAAAATGCAGGTTGCTGCTGCCTTTGATTGTAAAGTTCCTAATCACGTCGATTGGTTCAAAAGGACTTACAAATATAAGGGAAAAAATCGATATGAGATTTACGGTAATGTTACATGTCCTCATGCAATGCAATGGAGCAATGATGCAGTTAATAGACGGTTGCTTAGAGAAGATCTTTGTTATTTCTTTGTTCCGATGGAACAGTTGGCTGAAGTCGTTGGAATAAATATTCCTGTGACGAAAGCAATTATTGAAATGCTTCAAATATTCACTGATTTCGATTATAGATCTAAAGGTATTACTCTAAAAGATCTTGGAATAGATGGTCTCAACAAGAATCAAATTATAGATTATCTCACATATGGTTACCTTCGATGAAAAGGAAGCATCAATAAACGGGTTTTCACGGAAAGCCCTGGTCTTGAAAATTTCTAATATTCGCTTATCAATTCAGCTAATAATTTATGCTAAGGAGTTGAAGAGATGCAGCAGATGCTCATGAGCCTCCTTGAATTTCAAAGAAAATTTGCCACAGAAAAGGCTTGTCAAGAGCACCTGTTGTAGAAAAAGAAAGGGGGAATTTTTGAACAGTTTGGAAGACATTCTTATTGGTGTTGTAGAAGGCAAACTGGGAGAGATTGGCCCGCTGGTTCAAAAGGCGCTGGATGAGAAGATCGCGATCCAGGAGATCATCGATAATGGCTTGGTAAAAGGTATGTCCGTAGTAGCCGATCGCTGGAAGGAGGGCGAGTACTTCGTTCCCGAGGTTCTTCGCTCCGCAAAGGTCATGCAGATGGGCATGGATGTCCTCAAACCTCATCTGGCAGGCGGAGAGGTAAAGTCAAAAGCTACTTTCGCCATCGGTACGGTCAAGGGCGACCTGCACGACATCGGCAAGAACCTCG
>CAZTAS010000326.1:0-5721 GCA_964611635.1 uncultured Thermodesulfobacteriota bacterium | reverse complement strand
CCCGAGTCTGAGGACGCTCTCAGGCTTGCCATCGGGGAGGCGCATCGGCGCTACAGCCGGCGTATCAACTTTTGGGATGGTTGGCGCGGGCATTTGTGGCAGGGGCGATTCACCTCATTTGCGATGGACAAGCGGTATCCTCTTGCGGCTGTGAGGCATGTGGAGTTGAACCCTGTGCGAGCGGGTCTGGCGGCGAGCCCGGAAGTTTATCTGTGGAGCAGCACGGCGGTGCCCATAGCGGGTCGGGACGACGTCATGGTAAGGGTATCCCCTCTTCCGGAGATGGTGGGAGATTGGGGGGAATCTCTTTCCCAAGAGGTCGCGCAGGAGGACGTGAGGCTCCTTCGGGCCCACGAGTGCACGGGGAGGCCACTTGGAGGTGAGGATTTCATCGATCGTTTGGAGGCATCCACCGGCCGAGTGGTGCGAAGGCTGAAACCGGGGCGAAAGGCAAGGCAAAATAAAGAATAGGTATGCTGTTTCAGGAATTATGCTATCCCTGGAATTTACGTGTCTTGATAAAGATAAATCGATTGTTTACTTCATATCTAAGGCATTATTCATAAGACCTTATTTGACTGCGCTTGAAAATTCAATTAGTATTGAGGTGGTTGGATGAATCATTTAACTTTTATGCCCCACGAGCCAGACTTATTACCCGAGGCTGTTTAAAGTAGACAGAAAAAGCGCCTATTCTTTTGTGAGGAAATGGCTGGCGAGAATATCGGGCTTCACGGCTCGTAGGATAGCCTGGCTTGAAGGAATAATTCATGGTCGATGAGAAAGCCATATTGATTGCGCTACAAGTCTTTGCTGAAGCGGTTAAACAAAAGTTTTCCCAAACTGTAAGCGGAGAGCCGGAAGATCAGCTTCGAGGACCTTTTGAAGCTTTTATGGAGGACTTGGGCAAAACTCTCTCTTACAAAATCGTATGCACAGGAGAGACAAAGCTGCCCGGCAGACTGGGTAAGCCTGATTATGCTATCCATTTAAACAAGCTACTGGTGGGATATGTCGAACTTAAGGCACCCGGCACTGGAGCGAACCCGAACCACTTCAAAGGCCACAACCTCAATCAGTGGAAGCGGTTTCAAGCTCTTCCCAACCTGCTTTACTGCGATGGAAACGATTGGGGTTTATATCGAGACGGTGAAGAGACCCGTCCTGTCGTATGCTTTTCCGCTGATGTGTTGACTGACGGGAAGAAAGCCGTTACAGCCCAAGAGGCTCATGAGCTGTTGGCTTTGCTGCTCGACTTTTTACAGTGGGAGCCAATTGTTCCCAAGGAAGCCAAAGGACTGGCTTCCCTTTTAGCCCCCTTGTGTAGAATGCTTCGGGATGATGTTGGCGACGCGTTAAAGGATGAGCAATCCCCTCTAGTCCAACTGGCCTCCGACTGGAGGCAGTTGCTTTTTCCTGATGCCAGTAATGAGCAATTCGCAGATGCATACGCCCAGACTGTCACTTTCGCCCTGTTGCTTGCTCAAAGTGAAGGCGCTGACCATCTGACCCTGGATAACGCAGTAGGAACGCTCGCCGCCGACCACAACTTGCTTTCCAGGGCGCTTCAAGTACTTACCGACCCCAACGCTCAAGAGGAAATTTCTGCATCACTCAACCTCTTGCTAAGGATTATCGGTGCAGTGCCCTGCGGAGTGCTCACCGGTTCCAAGGACCCGTGGCTCTATTTCTATGAGGATTTCCTGGCCATCTACGACCCCCGATTGAGAAAGAATTCCGGGGCATATTATACGCCTGTGGAAGTTGTGCAGGCCCAGGTCCGGCTTATTGACGACTTACTGACCAACAGCCTTGGCAAGCCTTTGGGATTTGTTGACAGTGACGTGGTTACCTTGGACCCGGCCATGGGGACTGGAACCTATCTTTTAGGCGTCGTTGAGCATGCTTTGCAAAGGGTTGAAGAAGCCCAGGGACCTGGTGCTGTCCCAGGTCATGGAAGCACCCTTGCCAAGAACATTTTCGGCTTCGAAATCATGGTCGGTCCTTATGCTGTGGCGGAGCTGCGAGTGAGCCGGGCTCTAATGGCCAAAGGGGCGAAATTGCCCAAAGACGGCTCTCGTATATTCCTAACCGATACGCTGGAGTCTCCACATACGACACCCCCGCAATTACCCCTGTTTTTGAAACCAATAGCCGAGCAACATAAACAAGCGCTGGAGGTCAAGGATAAGGTGCCTGTAATTGTGTGCCTTGGTAATCCGCCTTACGACCGCCATGAAGCTGCGGATGAAACCAACAAGGCCCGTACGGGCGGCTGGGTTCGCTGGGGTGAAGACAGCCAGGGTTCTGCCGCTATTTTTAAAGACTTCCTCCAGCCAGCACTGGAGGCCGGACATGGTTTGCACGTCAAAAACCTATACAACTTCTATGTCTATTTTTGGCGCTGGGCGCTGTGGAAAGTCTTCGAACACAAGACGAACAAGGGCTCTGGTGTTGTTTCCTTTATCAGTGCCTCATCATACCTGGACGGTGATGCGTTTGTTGGGATGCGGGAACACATGCGCCGCATGTGCAATGAAATATGGATTCTGGACTTGGGCGGCGAAGGCCGCGGCACTCGCAAAAGCGAGAATGTTTTCGATATCCAAACACCGGTCGCTATCGCTGTGGCAGCACGCTGCGGAAAGCTCAGAGCGAATAAACCTGCGCATGTGCGCTATACGCGAATAGAAGGAACGCGTAAAGATAAGCTTCAACAACTGAAGGAAATTCGTAGCTTCGCCGATTTGAAATGGGAAGACTGCCCAAGTGACTGGCACACTCCCTTTCGCCCAGCCGGAGTGGGCAATTACTTTGACTGGCCTCTTTTGACAGATTTATTCCCGTGGCAGCACTCTGGAATTGAGTTTAAACGTACTTGGCCCATTGCTCCAGATAAAGAGACATTAAAACGAAGATGGCATGCCTTGTTAAATGCCAAAGATAGGTCGATAGCCTTTCGCGGATCGGGAGACCGCGAAGTACATGGAGTTTATAAAATAAGGTTAACAGAAAAAGCATCTTTTACACCCATAGCAGAGCTGCCAAAAGATACCCGTGTGCCTCCAATCATTCGATATGGATTTCGTTCCTTTGACTTGCAATATATTATCGCTGATGGTCGTCTCATCTCCAGACCTCGCGCTCCCCTTTGGCAAGTTTTTAGTAAGAAGCAGGTTTATTTGACGACACTAATAAATCATCCACTTGGGAATGGCCCTGCTTTAACGGTAGCCTCAGAATTAACAGACCGACACCATTTCAGAGGGTCCTATGGGGGGAAAGAGGTGATACCCCTATTTAGAGACCCAAGTTCGGAAGAACCAAACATGAGTCCGAATTTGCTTGAGGTATTAAGCAGTACACTCGGAACTAAGCTAACACCGCAGAAATTCATCGCTTATGTTTACTGCGTACTAGCCCAACCTGCTTTCACAGAGGAATTCGCAAATGAACTGGGAACAAGGGAACTCCGTGTACCTATCACAAAGGACTTGAACCTTTTCAATGAGGTTCAGGAAATCGGGCGCAAACTCCTCTGGCTTCATACATACGGCCAGCGTTTTGTTCCAACAGGTCGAACTAAAGGACAAGTTCCTAATGGCAATGCCAGATGCACAAAGGCCGTAGCTGACGAGCCAACTCAATACCCCGAAAGCTATGAATATAATGACACAACAAGGACTCTGACAGTGGGAAACGGTCAGTTCCATCCGGTAGCACCTGAAGTCTGGGAGTTTGAAGTTTCAGGGCTCAAGGTGGTCAAATCCTGGCTGGATTATCGCATGAAAGCCGGACACGGCAGGAAATCTTCTCCTCTGGACGATATTCGCCCAGAACGATGGACCTCGGAATTTACCACCGAGCTGCTGGAGCTCCTCTGGGTGCTGGAGGCAACCCTTGCTGAATACCCGAAGCAAGCTGAACTATTGGAAAAGGTCATAAAGGGGCCGCTATTCACTTCAGAGGAACTGCCAGAGGTGCCTAACCATATGCGCAGAGCTCCGGCACGCAAATCGTCAGATGAATTGTTTTAGAAATTAGAGCTGCTATGTGTAAGCCTCCAAAGTTTCGAAAGCTCAGAGCGGAATAGGATTATCAATTTAAATCAGCAACCCAGTTTATCTAAAAGCTTTCGTCTTTCAATTACAGGGAAATCATACCAATTCCTTGACTGTGATTAGTGGATATAATAACCGTGGCGAAAGGCTAGGCAAAAGAAAGAATAGGTATGATGTCCCCAGAATTACTAGGACTTGACAAGAGAACTCATACAGAAGCAGAAAGAACACAAGGTCTCAGAGGAGCCTCAGCCATTAGGGGCCACAAAACAACCCCTGATTGCTTGAGGCAGCCCAAGAACCCGATTTTCAGTTCTGGGATAATAGCTTCAAATATTTTCCGTAGCCTTCCTTTCTCAGATCTTCCCCGGGGATGAATCGGAGAGACGCTGAGTTGATGCAATACCGCAGCCCTGTGAGCGCCGGGCCATCATCAAAGACATGGCCGAGGTGAGAATCCGCATGCTTACTCCTCACTTCAACCCGTTTCATGAAGAAGCTTCTGTCTTCTCTTTCAACGATATTGTCCGGTTCAAGGGGCTTGGTAAAACTCGGCCAACCGGTCCCGGAATCGAATTTATCGAGGGAACTGAAGAGAGGTTCACCTGAAACGATATCGACGTAAATCCCCTCTCTTTTGTTGTTCCAGTATTCGTTTTTAAAGGGGCGTTCGGTCCCGCTCCTTTGGGTCACCTCGTATTGCAAGGGAGTCAGCATCTTTCTCAAAGTGCCATCCTCCGGCTTCCTGTAGGTTGTCTTTTCTTCCTTCTGGATGGGCTCCATTTCCTTCCCCCACACTTTCTCGAAGAATTGGTCACGGCCGGACCCATACCGATAATATTTGTATTTGAGAGGATGTTTCTTGTAATAATCCTGATGATACTCCTCTGCCTCAAAGAACTGAGTCAATTTCACAATCTTCGTGACAACCGGCTTATTGAACCTGCCCGATTTTGCCAGAGCTTCTTTTGACTTCTCAGCCATTTGTCTCTGTTCCTCGTTGTCATAGAAGATCACGCTACGGTATTGTGAACCTTGATCGACAAACTGGCCGCCATGGTCAGTCGGATCGATATGTTTCCAGAAATAAGCAAGTAACTCTTCATAGGTTATCTTGGCAGGATCGTAGTACACTTGAACGGCCTCCACATGGTCTGTCGTTCCAGAAGAAACCTCTTCGTAGGTAGGATTTTCCTTTTGCCCACCCGCATAGCCCGAGATCACTTTGACGACGCCGGGTAATTTCTCAAAGTCGGCCTCCGTGCACCAGAAACAACCTCCGGCAAAGGTGGCTTTGCGAAGAGTGATTCCTTCCTTTACCACATCATTCTTTATCCCGCTCTGCACCGCTTCGGACCTCCATCCCGCCACAAAAAATAGGGCCATTGCAGCCATGGCAAGAATTGTAAGCACAGCTTTCATGGTCTTTCCCTCCATTTGAATTATTATTAGGAGTAGGCTTGTTTTTATTGGACCTTCCCTGTATCTAATCAAATGATAATCATTGATATTAAGATTTCAATAAAGATCGGATAAAGATTTTGTAAAGATTAGTCTATATAGTAACCGTGGCGAAAGGCGAGTTAAAAGAAAGAATAGGCATGCTGTCCGTACGCAGTAACAACTGCTTATTCTAGCGGGTTAAAGTCCCGCCCGGGGA
>CAZTAS010000325.1:0-5773 GCA_964611635.1 uncultured Thermodesulfobacteriota bacterium | reverse complement strand
TGAAAAATCAAGGTCGTAGAGGCAAAGGACTTTCAACTGCAAAATTTGGGATAATTCCGTCTTCGTCTCGAATATGAATGACAAATCCATTGCCATCCAATATGCTCAGTTGAAATTCAGGGAATTCAGCAGGGGACATCGAAATCGTGGGGCGGTCCTGGGTGATAAATTGGAAAACTGAAAAGCCAGAACGCCCAAATGAGTCAAGCACATAGATAAGGTCTCCTGAAACAAAAACGTTATGGGCATACCAGTTGGTGTCTTCATAGGAAACTACTTCAGATGGATTGGCAGGATCAGATATATTCAGGATCCGAAGGCCGTTTGAGGATGTAGCTACATAAGCGTAGTTCCCAGAAACATATATATCTTGGGCATGATCTGTAGAAGATATCGGCTCAAAATCATATGCGCCGACCTCAATTGGGTTGGCAGGGTTAAATATGTTTACAATTCGAAGACCTTTCTGGGCATTTCCAAAAGTTACATATGCAAAGGAGCCATCTACAAACACAGACTGCGATTGGTCCATAGTATCGTCTGGGGTATCATATATGCCAGCTACAAAAGGATGGGCTGGATCATATACATTTATTATTTCAAGGGTGTCATTAACCCCTACCACGTATGCGTATGAGCCAGAAACAACGATGTCATATCCGCGGCCGCCGAAGAGATCACAACCGCCCTTGAAAGAGGGATTCCAGGGATTACTTATGTCCAGAATAACGAGGCTTCCTCCGACCACATACGCCATGTTTTCGGAGACAAAAACATCGGTGGGACTATCATATCCAAACCGGTCCCATGACCCAGTTTCAGTGATGTGAGATGGATCGGCTATGTTCAGCACGCGGAAACCGCTTCCGCCACCGACCACATAAGCATAGCCTCCGGAGGCATTCACGTCGGTGACCGTTTCTGATTCATCGGCGCCGACTTCGAAAGGGTGGGTGGGATCCGAGACATTCAGTACTCGAAGCCCTCTGCCATAATCCGCAATATAGGTGTAAGTTCCTGAAACAAAAAGATTCGTCGCTGATGTGGGGATCTCAACGCGCCCTAAGAGTTCTATATCCATGGCTGGTAGCTGGGCCACCTTCACAAAAAAAATCATCACTGGCATTAAGAAAATAATCCTGATTATTCTTTTAGGGAAACACTTTATTTTCATCGCAATAGCTCCTTGGTTAAAAGTGGCCCAGGCATGCTTATTGAACATGATATTAGAGTGTGTTACTTTGAAACCTCCCATGCTCCAAGCACTTTACTTTTGTTAATTGTGATAATCAATGTTTACTCAAACTTCATTTGGTAATGCAGTAATTAGCATTAAAACACAAAACCCCATTCTCCAAATAATGGAAAACGGGGTTTATACAGTCGCTCTCTTCATGACGCCTCCCGCTCTAAACGGGTTTACTAGAAGCCGCATTATATTCAATTTTTTCAAAATTGGCAAGGATAAAAGCTACACCTGGAACTCGGCGAACAGCTCGCTTTCCATCATCTGCTTGAGGTCGAACTCCAGGTACGTGGGGCGGCTCAGCCGGGCGGAATCGCGCAAAATCCTGAACTGGCAGCCGTTGGTCACGATACCCCAGAGGTATTCCGTGCGATTGAGATATTCCTGAACCAAGGCGTGGGGAGAGATGCGGGGCCGTCCGGTGGGAGGCCGCCTGTCCAGATCATTCCGTGCTCCTTCAATATGGATGGGAAGCCTACCATCCCCGGTGCCCGCTCGGTGGGAAATGGAATAGGTCTGACCGCCCAACTTGAAGCGGAACTTTATCTGCCAATCCCCTTTCGGACAGGCGGTTCAATGACTTGCAAACCGCAACCGTCGCACCGTTGTAACGTTTCAGTCCAATATATCAGCGATTAAAGATTAGTTTCCCCTTTCTTAGTGGGGGAAAGCCGTAAACCGAAATCAAGATCTCGTGAGCGCAAACGTTGGAATTCTCATTTTTGTATGCCAGCAAGAGGATTTTCTTCTGAAGAGGAGATACCCTTTCCCCATGATTTATCTCCTTTTTCCCGGAGTGACGAAATTAGCCAGTAAGTTTATATACACATCTCCTGTGACCCTAATTTTCCACGTTTCTGGTCTTCTTATATTGCATCCTGGTTTTTTTCCCCTCGGGTCATTAAAGCCAGTCCTTGACAAATATTGGAGATAGAATCCAGAATTACATTTCCTCCTTCATGCCCTTTAACCTCAGAAGGTTTCTGTACATTTCCAAAGTCACCGAATCAGAGACTTCCTCCTCTTTTCTTCGAGTCGATCAAATGTCTTCTGATGCATTCCCTTGGGCTTCCTCAGGATAGGAGAAAGCAAAGACATCTCCGCCCCTAAGCGACGACGTATTTTCCTAACTTTATGGCACAGTCGGTCGAGCTTACTTTCATTGCGGCTCGAATACGACAGCACCTGCCCGCGGCATATAGAATGGCAACCCCATGGTCATGCGGGTGGCATCCTTCCTGCCTTTTCAGACCACCTACTACCTTACTTTGGCTAGTTTTCTTCCTCCAGACCCTGGAGGTAGCGATTTAATATCTTTGTTGAGTCCGCCACCTCCTTGAGCGATATGCCCCGGGATTCACGAATATTTTTGAGCATCCTGCCCGGAGAGATCATGTCGTTTCCCTAACCCATTTAGCCCACAATGGCATAGCGAATTGAACGCACTAATGAGTTTATATTCGTATGCCCCTTGATCAGGTAGTCCTACATACATTGCTGCAATACATTGATTGCAACCGTTTCATCATTCAGACAGGCCCCCTGGTGGGCACGCCCCCATGTCATAACGAGTTTTTACTGGCAACCAAAAAGACAATTCATTATATGTATTTAGAGTTCTGACCCCCTTGTGCAAAGTCCGCAATAATGAGACAATCCTTTTCTCAGATGGCTGACCTCTTCATCCTAATGGTGTCAACATATCATCTATATGCCAACCTCCATGCTTATCGCGGGTATTTGTTGATAGTCTTTTGGCTTCCTTGGAAGCTACAATTTTCAACCGACACCATGAATAGTTTCATGAAAGGGGATTATTTTTTGAGTTCTAGTGGTGTGCAGTGGAGCTCTCAATTCTTCTTCGATTTCCAGAAGGACATCCACCACCTCTGCATCAAACTGAGCGCCCTTGTTTGTCTGCAATTCATTGTTAATGGCGGCATAATCTAGGGCTGAGCGGTAAGGGCGGTTCGAGTTCATGGCTTCGTAAGCGTCGGCGACAATAATTATTTTCTCTGAGAGGGAGAGTCGTTTGCCATAAAGGCCATCAGGATATCCACGGCCGTCTTCCCTCTCATGGTGATGGCGTACGATCTGACATTCCTCCCGCAAGGAAATTATGGGCCGGAGTATCTCTTCACTAAACACTGGATGTCGTTTGATTTTATTCCATTCTTCTTCATCAAGTGGCGAGTTCTTGTTAAGAATGCTATCCATTACATCAATTTTGCCGATATCATGGAGCAAAGCCGCGTTGTTCAGTATTTTAAGCAACGCCTCATTCATACCCATTCTCTTCCCGATTTTTATGCAGAACTGAGCAACTCGCTCGGCGTGACCATACGTATATTCATCTTTAAGCTCAAGGCTCTTGGCGAGAGACTTGATTGAGCTGAGATACGCATCCTCCAATTGGACAAATAGCTTTCTGTTTTCCATGGAGGCAGTGGCATGGCTTGCCAGCACCGAGAGGGTCTGGACCTCAGAGGTGTCAACCCTGCCGTTATTTCTCTTTCTAATAAGGTTGATGTGACCCGCCAGAACACCTGATTGTCGCAAGCGTATGGAAAGCAATTCCAACTCTGGATTTGAGTCAATGCGTATAGTAAAAATGGGCATATCCTGCCGAACAGGTTCCAGGTGTAAAAAGATAGGCCTTATTCCCGGGTCAACTAGAAACGAATTGTTCAAATGAGCTGTTTGTGCCTCAAATAAGTTGTTGTCAATTGGCTGGAGGGCTTCAAAATCTCCAGTTCTTGCTGTGGCCACAATCCGGGCATTATTATCCTGGCCGATCAAGGTGAGGGAACCTCCGAGAGCTCCGGTTGCAGTGAGCGCGGCTTCCAGAATCAAATCGTAGAGTTTTTCCTGATTCTGCAAGAAATTCATGGCCTGGCTGACCTGAAACAGACTCTGAAGGCGCTGATTGGAGTGTGTCAACTCTTTGTTGGTGTCGGTGAGAAGTTGAATGTTTTCTTTCAATGTCTCTTGCATGGCAGCAAATCGATTGCCCAGGTAACCGATCTCGTCATTGGTGTTGATCTTTATCTGCCGTTCATATTCCCCATTTGAGATAGCTTCCACACTCTGAACGAGAGCGCCAATGGGGCGGGTGATTCGACGCGCCAGCAACAGCGAGCACAAGCAACCGACAATCAGGGCTATAAGCCCCAAAGCAAACAGGACCTTCCTTGTTTTAAGGATGGCTGCATGCATACCTTTAAGCGATAAACCTACACGCACCGTGGCCCATTTTTCGTCTTTAGATACAATAGGCACAGCAATATCGCAGATCTCTCCATCGAGGCCTTCCAGTTTTGCGTACTGGACCAGAACTGTATTGCTATTGAGCGCACGCTCATTAATGTAATTGTTTAAGACTTGTTTCTTTACATCCATGTTTCCGCTATAAGCCGCTACTTCCCCATCGAAGAGCAGGACGATAGCGTATGTCAGGCCATTGTTCTCTGTTATTTTCTCCACGCTTTGTTCAATGTTCACGTAGCTATATGTGGCCACGTAGTTGGTGTTGACCGCTGCCAGGTTCTTGGCAACGGAAAGGCCGTGCCTTAAAAATTCATCCAGGATGGATTTTCTCATTTGGTGTTCCACAACCATGATAATCGCTAACATGAGAAGGCATTCCAGGATAATGATGGAGATGATGAATTTGGTGCGCAGCCTGCCTTTGATGAGCTCTTTTGGTTGAGGATTTTTCCTTTTCATGACTACTCCTTCTGCTGTGTAATCAGGAGAGCGGGTCTTCCCCCGGCTGAATTAGATTCCACGAGTCTGAGTTGGTCATTTTCATCACTTAAATGATAATGTACGTGAAATCCCAGGCCGTTTCTCCCTCTTTGCTTGTCGGATGTGCTTACCACTGGCTGCTGCCGGCGGCGCGCAATTCCTTTTTGAGCTCTTCGCGGTATATTTTTTGAATAACTTTGCGCATCTGGCGCTGGAAGGCAACAGAGTAATCTTCGTGCTCACTCATATCCCGCGCTTCCTCGAGGGCACCGATCAAATTTAGATCTCCAGCACGGTGGCGATTCTGCTCACAATTGCGCGGATGACGTCGGCCCTGCGAATGAGTGATCTGTTCATCATCATAATACTTTGCTGTTTCCAAGAGAATCCTCCTCACCTCTTCCGCGTCGAGTTGTGAATTTAAAGCTAGCATCAAGGCAACAGCAGCGGTGACATGCGGAGCAGCCATGCTGGTGCCACTGGACAGCCCGAAGCCACCACACACATTCGTGGAGACTATGTCGGTTCCCGGTGCAGTCAAATCTAACTTTGGCCCAGAATTCGAAAAAGAGGCTAACACTCCGGAGGATGTGCTTGCACCAATGGCAATTACTTCCGGATAGCGCGCCGGATACATTACAGAATACCTCGGCAATTCAACCTGCTGGCCACCTGAGGCACCACCGTCCGCAGCACCACCGGCTGCAGCACCACCATCAGCAGCAGCACCGTCCGCAGCACCACCGGCTGCAGCACCACCATCAGCAGCAGCACCGTCCG
>CAZTAS010000324.1:0-5783 GCA_964611635.1 uncultured Thermodesulfobacteriota bacterium | reverse complement strand
TTTGAGCAAGGTGTAGCACCCCTCTCTAATTTACACAAGTTATTTTACGTTACCGGTTTGGAGTTGATTTTGCGGCTTCTCCATTAGCTTCATGTATAATGTTACAAGAATCTCCTTCTCCTGCGGCGGAAATCCCGCTGAGAGATAGGCGCTGCAAAATTTTTTCTGCTCACCAGGGTCAAAGGGGTCATCTCCCAACTGATATCCAATGAGTTGTTTCAGTGTCCAGTAGCCCAAGAATCCTTCATATGCCTGTAAATATACCCTGATCCAGTCTTTCTTTCCATTATCAAACAGCACTGATCGGGCTATTTCCGGTAAAATTTGACATAAATATCGATCTCGTAAGGAAAAAGCCACAAATTGCGCCACAATCAGCACGAGGGCTGTATAGGCAAGCTCCTCCCATGCTTTTTCATCACTTAACGCTTTTTCTTTCCATTCTTTGAAGCTCCATTTCGATTCATCCAGGGTTCCGGGGATGACCACTTTCCCCAGGCAGTGCTCTTTCTTTCGGATGAATGTATTGAAATACTACTTTTGCTTACTTTTTTTGTGATGCTTCAGCTTCTTATTTCGATCATAGTGGCTTTCTCTGTCATATAAATACACTGCTTTCCTCCGTTTGCCCTGCTTTTTCCGCGCCCGAAAATAAACCATTTCAATCCCGCTCTTGTTTCATTCTGATAGAACGAATGACCGTTTCCACCACCTGCTTGACTATTCCTTCATCCCACTAAATCCTACTGCCCCTATTGTTAAAGATTCTCTCATATGAGCGCTGCACCTGATTGATGGATGGCCTGGAGTAAATGTCCAGGGTCATTGATATCTTGTTATGCCCCAGAATGGCCGATAGCTCATTCACAGGCATTCCCTCATTGAGTGCTATTCTGTTGAAAGAGTGGCGGAATAGATGAGGGGAGACATGTTTCCTGCTGGGACACAGAGATAACACACCAGCTCTTTTGGCCACCCGGGCAACAAGACTATTCAGATTGCTTCTTGACATCCGATATCGATGGTTGGATCGAATTAACAATCCTTCTTTCAGGCCCTGAATATACTTTTTCAGTAAATCTATGCATCTAGCCCTGTAGGATGGGCTAAACCCACCATAAGCAACGCACGCAATATATTTTGATATTTGGTGGGCACAGCCCACCCACGGGCTGGAAGCCCGTGTCACGCAATGAAAAAGTGCGTGCCCATATTCCGCGTCTATATCAAGGAATAATGTGTTTTCCACTTTTTTTGATCTTCTACTGCAAAATCCGGGATA
This sequence comes from uncultured Thermodesulfobacteriota bacterium, assembly GCA_964611635.1. GTDB lineage: Bacteria > Desulfobacterota > JAFDED01 > JAFDED01 > JAFDED01 > JAFDED01. The sequence goes on along the minus strand of CAZTAS010000324.1, from coordinate 4,501 downwards.
AAAAGGCCAAACCCTCAGATTCTAAAATTACACAGCGCAAAACGATAATTCAATAGGGGAAAACCTGATTTTTAGCTTCGAAAAACTGGATTTTTATATCGGGAAATGGATGAGATAAAAAGAAAATATCTGGGGTGCTCTCCTGCCAGCATGCAGACCTCAGGCGGATCATTGCACTTGAAATTAGAGGATTATAGATATATAGATACCTATCTGGTTGAATATTGTTGCGGTGATGGGATAAAAAGCAAGAAAGTGGTTGACCTGTTATAGGTTAACTGGGAGGAATGGGAGGGTAGCCCCAGATGGATTATTCTCGTGATTTGAGGAAGATTTCACCTTTTGGGGCGAGAGGGTTGATAAGGGAGATTTTGACGGAAGTGTGGGAATGTATTCCAGAATGCCGGTGTTTTGGATATTTGTAGTAAACGATGAGGATAGCAAGGATGTTCTCCGTGAAGAATTATTCATCAAGGCTTCACGCCTCCCCTCCAAATATCATGTAGGATTGGAGAGGTTGATGGCGGTAAAGGGCCAAAGGAGGAGGTATCACTCCAAGAGGCCCTCCTGTTTTCCGTGAAGAAAATACTGACTTGGGCTGGGGTGAGACAAGACATCTGTATGATTATGAGTTTCTTTTAAGAAGAAAGCCTAAGAAAGTGCCCATAAGGTATTAAGAGGTTCGTTAGTATGGGTCTTTTAAGTCATTTTCAGCGCAGAAGAAATTCCCTTTCTCTGGATTGGATTCAGATAGAAGTTTCCAGCTTGTGCAATGCTTCTTGCTTCTATTGCCCGCACACAATTTACAGGGACTGCTGGCGACATGGCTCGATGGACCTTGAAACATTCAAAAACATTGCTACTGCATTTAAAATGGCAAAATTGATTTTTTTGCAGGGATGGGGTGAGCCTTTTTTAAATGATAGGCTTTTTGAAATGATTGAGATAGCCAAAAAATCGGGCTCCAAGGTGGGATTGACTACTAATGGTATGGCATTAGATGCTAAAACGATAAATCATCTTATAGATCTTAAATTAGATATCTTGGGCATCAGCTTGGCAGGTACGAAATCTGAAACCCATAATCGCCTGAGGGAAGGAACAGATTTTGAGCGCATAACCGGATCTCTTCTTGAAATGAGAGAAAAGAAAGAGCGAAAAAATGAATCTTTGCCCAGAGTCCACCTCGCTTATATCCTTCTAAAATCGAACTTCGAAGATCTGAGGCAGATTATCGAATATGCAAAAAAAGTTGGCTCCAGGAATGTTGTCTGTAGTAATCTGACTTTTATTTCGTGCCCTGAGCTTCGAAAAGAAGCCATCTTTCTTGATGAATTCAAAAGAAGTTATTACGTGGAGATATTAAAGGGCCTTGAAACCAGAGCCAAAAAAAATGACGTAAACTTTTTTTATCCTCCTTTCCCTGAGAAGCCCATGCCGCTGTGCCCGGAAAACATTCTAAAGTCTTGCTATATCTCTCATGATGGATCATTGTCAAGCTGTGTCTTCACCAACATACCTGTTTCAGAGAAAGAGGAACCTGATAGTATGGGAGAGAAAAAGGGAAACTTTCAGAAGTCCATAATTTATGGAAATATCAACCAACAGACTTTATCAGAGATATGGAATTCTCAACCTTACCAAAAATTTCGTGATATATTCAATAAAAGGCAAAAAAGCATCACAGAAGACATGGACCTTATCATTGATATGATCAGATTTCAAACGAGCGGAATAGACAAGGTGGAGGAAAGTGCTGATCATTTAAGCGCTTTGCCTTGGCATTGTGAAAGTTGTTACAGGATTTATGGTTTTTAAATTGCCCTCTATGACACCTCAAAATGGATTTCTTTATTTAAATTTAAATCTATAAGCAGCAGAGATTGTGATTCCAATTTCAACGGGCAGAAAAGTCGGCCATGTATCACTGTACGCCATTCAGATGGGGCATCTTCATGAAGGTGAGGTCGTCTTGCTATGATTTCAGGAAAGGGAGGTTCAGATGGCCGAAAAAACTGGAAAGCGATCGAAAACTACTCCTTTTTACGGGTGGCTTATCGTGGGGATATCATTTATCACCCTTGCGGTGGGCTATGGATCCCGTGCATCTTTTTCAGTCTTTCTGGTGGCAATTCTGGAAGAGTTCGGCTGGAAACGAGGCGCCATAAGCGGCGCTTTTACGCTGCATATGCTTGTGGCTGGTGTCGGCCTCCCGGTTGTTGGTGCCTTGGTGGACAGGTACGGCCCCAGGATCCTGCTTCCCACCGGGGCTGCCATAATGGCCTTCGGTATGTGGCGGCTTGGCGGGCTCCAAGAACTCTGGCACTTCTACTTATTTTATGGACTCGTTATGGCCTTCGGGAGAATCATGATCGCTATGACCCCTCACATAGCGATTCTTTCCAACTGGTTCATCAAACAAAGGGGAACCGCAATAGGATTGGCCGGCTCCGGAATCGGCATCGGCTCTGTTATTCTTATTCCGATGGTGCAGTTCAGCCTCGCCCGATTAGGCTGGCGGGACGGATGCGCACTAATCGCATTGGTGATATTTTTAGTGCTCTTCCCTCTGAACGCTTTTTTTCAGCGCCTCCGGCCTGAGGACATGGGCCTCGCGCCCGATGGGGAGACGAGCACCAAGGAAGATTCAAGGAATGCTGAACGGTATGAGCCTTCATCCCCAACCGGCAGCATGGAGTCTTGGACGGTGAGCAGCGCTATTCGCACCTCCAGGTATTGGTTACTTTTTTTTGCCTTTTTCTTGGTAGCGATGCTCAATATGGTAGATATGCACCAGATCGCCTATCTGGTGGATGTGGGGCTCGGTAAGACGGTGGCGGCCATGATTTTTGCTTCCGTGGGTCTCATGCAGTCGCTGGGAGTGTTATGCGGTGGTGCGCTCTCAGACCGCATTGGGCGTGAGCGCTCCTATACCCTGGGGGTGTCGTTTTTGATCACGGGCATCATCCTTTTGCTCAGCATTAAGGAACCGTCCCAGAGTTTACGAATTGCTCTTTTTGTATTCTGCTACGGTTTCGGCAACGGCTTCCGCAGCTCTCTGATGCCGTCAATCACCGCTGACGTGTTTCATGGGAAACGCGTGGGTTCAATTTATGGGACATTCGCCACGGCCCTGACCTGCGGCGGGGCGCTCGGCCCTTGGCTTGCCGGCCATCTGCATGATGTAACAGGTTCTTATACTTTGCCATTCATGATGGTAATCGGCGCCGTCAGCCTGGCCTGCATATTGGTCTGGATAGTGGCGCCGCGAAAGGCCTGGAAGGAAGCTGGTATTTCATGAAAGATTGTTGTCATGAGAAGTTGCCACATGGCAACTAGGGATTTCAGTAACTAATCAACTTGACAGTAAAGCGTTAATCTGACAGTTTAATTGTCATAATAAAACCATATAGTTTTCTTTAGTTAACCTCTGAGCAGCACCGGCAACTCTGAAAATTGGTCGAGGAGAAAAAACGCCGCAACATAGGGGTATGGAGCGCCCTGTTTATGTTGCGAGCCGAGAAGGGAATCGCGAATCTTTATGCATCAAAAGGAGCTTGATCATGGATCTTGAAAAGAAAATCGTCCAGGAACTTTCCGGTGATGAGGCATTCCGCCACATTGAGAAAATCAGTAAAGAGATTCCAACGCGCATGGCGGGAACGGAAGAGTGCAAACGAATTGCAGAGTATATGAGGGACCAGATGGTCGGCTACGGCATCCCATCGGAGATTCACGAGTTTGATGCGCTGGTTGGCTTCACGGGTAAGGCCGAGTTAATGGTTCTTGAACCGGAAAAGCGGGTGATGCAGTGCAATCCCTTCGTACACATCGCCAACACCACGCCCGCTGGCATGCAGGGTGAACTTATCTTTGTTGGCTCCGGCGGTGTTGATGATTACCAGAGCAGGAACGTGCGAGGTAAGATAACACTATCAGAGTTGTCCTATTCACCTCCTCGCCAGGAAAAGCAGCGGATCGCCGCTGAGCACGGCTCTATCGCCCAGATTATGATTAATTGGGGCCCCTCCGACAGCAAGACGCTAGCTTACGGATCGGTCAAGCCCCCCTGGGGAAACCCCACCACCGCCACCCTCTCGGACATGCCCCGGATCCCCTCCATTACAATTTCCCGCTCCGATGGGGAGTACCTGATTAACCTGTGCCGAAAGGGGCGCGTCCGGGTTTGGCTACGGGCCGAGTCTCCCGAGGAGTGGCGCCGGGCTCAAAATACACTGGGATTTCTCGAGGGGAGCGAGGAGCCGGAGAAGTTCGTCGTCCTTGGCGGCCACATGGATTCATGGGGAGGCGGTGTGACCTGCAACGCCACGGGCAACTTTGCCGTCCTCGAATTAGCTCGGGCGCTGGCTCAGCACCGACGTGAGCTCAAACGCAGCATCCGCATCGGCTTCTGGTCGTGCCACGAGACGGGGACCATGGTCGGTTCCAGTTGGTTTGTGGTTTCTTACTGGGACGATCGTGTTAAAAACGGCATTGCTTT
>CAZTAS010000323.1:0-5856 GCA_964611635.1 uncultured Thermodesulfobacteriota bacterium | reverse complement strand
ATAATCGGTGCAAAGGTCAACATGTAGTTACTCCCTTGAAAGCAAATTAGTATTACATATCACTGCTTGTGAAGTTAATTTTGCTCCCGACTAACAATACTGGTTAACCCTGGAAGTGGTTGTCACAGAAGTTGAAGTGAGTCTCAACATCGTCGATTACGGCGTGGTTCTGAGCTTTGTAAGATTAATTAAAGGAATGATTACTTGTAAAGATACGATCTTTCCGTTTATGTTTAGGCCCTTGTTTTTCGTGGCCAAAGAAATTATTCGATTTTCGTCCTTTCATGATCTGCCGCCTTGAGGCTGGGGAATTTGTCATTCATGTGGGGAATATGCAGGGACTCGATGAACTGTTCTTGAAAGTCCGGCTCGATGGTCAGCTCCATGTATTCCACCTGCCGGGCGATCCTGTCGGCCTCCTCACGTTTGGCGCGGCTCAGCAGGGCCAATCGGGCGCCGTCTCCGGCGGCGTTTCCTACGGACTGAATATGATCCACGCGGCAGTCGGGTATCATCCCGACCCTCAAGGCCCGCTCAGGGTCAACGTAACTGCCAAATGCCCCTGCAAGCACAACGCGATCCAGAGAGCTGACACCCATACGGCGCATCATGAGCTTTGCTCCGGTGTAAATTGCTCCCTTGGCCAGTTGGATTTGTCGGATATCCTTCTGGGTGATCGTGATATCGCGGCCGATTGAAGTCTCTTCCTCCCATGCGATGACGAACTCCGCTTGTCCCCCCCGACCTTTTCTGAATCTGCTGATTTTCAAGTTAGGGTTGAATGCACCGTTTTTCAAGATGATGCTGGCGCTGAAAAGTTCCGCCAGTATGTCCAGGATGCCGGAACCGCAGATGCCCTTGGCCTGCATCTCAGCCGGCTGGCTCTCGCTTTTCCAGAGATCGCGTCCTATAACCATATAGTCAACCTCCAGTGTGGATGGATCGATGCGGATGCGTTCGATTGTGCCAGGCGCCGCGCGCATGCCGAAAGTTATCTGGGCTCCCTCCAGCGCAGGGCCTGTGGCGCAGGATGAACTTATCAGGCGCTTTCGATTCCCCAGGATCAGTTCGCCGTTGGTGCCGATGTCGATGATGAGGCTCATGTCATCCTTAATGTGGGGCTCCTCGCAGATCAGCACCCCCACGTTGTCGGCTCCAACAAAGCCTGCTTCGATGGGGAGAATGTGTACATATGCCCCGGGATTGATCCGAACTCTCAAATTCCGAGCCTTAATGTCCAGCGAATGATGGACGGCTGGCGTGAATGGAGACATTCCGAGAGGCCCGGGATCAATTCCCAGAAAGATATGGTGCATGGCGGTATTCCCTACCACAGTCATGTCGTAAATGTCCTCGGGAAGCCTCCCGCAGGAAGAGGCCGCACGCAAAGCAATCCTGTTAATCCCCTCCACAATGTCGGCGTTCATTTTTTCAAGACCCTCCCCGGGATTCATCATTGCATATGTTATGCGGCTCATAACGTCCTCACCGTACTTCACCTGTGGGTTCATCATGGAGACGGTGGCAAGAAGCTCCCCGGTGGTCAGGTCGCAGAGATATCCCGCCAAGGTTGTGGTTCCTATATCCAAAGCCAGACCCAGTGGAGCGCCCCCTTTATTGGGCTTGATATCGATGATCTCATGGTCATCCCAGACCAGGGCCGCGATCTCCCACTGGCAATCTCTTATAATACGCGGCATTAGAGGCAAAACCAGGTGATCAATGCTCACATCGCCGAGGCCGTATTCTGTTTTCAATGCTCGGCAGATGCGCTCGAAATCTGCCATGGGGTTTTTAAATGTGGGCTCAGCGAGTGTAACGGTGTAGCGGTGCACCGCAGGGTCCAGAACAAAATCGATGGGCCGCGCTTCCTTGCGCACCACCTGCGCGCTCGCCCTGCTCTCCTCCGGAACGTAGATCAATACATCGTCGAAAATCCGGGCTGCACAGCCCAGCCTATACCCCTGTGCCCGTTCCTCGGGGCTGAGGAGGTTTTTTTCTTCTTTTGTCAATTCGGAAAGATGGCCAATGGACGAACCGATGCCCGAATTCTCGATTTTCACCTTGCATTTGCCGCACACTTGTTTCTCGCCGCATATGGTCTCAATATCCACTCCAAGTTGTCTGGAGGCCTGAATAATGGTCATGCCGGTGGTCACTTTTCCCTGTCGGCCGGAAGGCTGGAAGATAACGGTGTGATCGCTCATAGGGCTCCTTTCATATATTGATTTTTAATTATATTTTACATCAAATATTTTTTTTAAATAACACCTTAATCGCAAATTCTGACAGGTTCATGGCGGTAGAACATACAGGCTGTTTTGGTGGGCACCGCCCACCCTGCGAGTCGGCTTAACAAATTCAAATGGAATTTGAAGCCATCAGGAAAGCGTGGAAATTGCTGGATAAAGTGAACTGGTCTTTTATGCAGAAAATTGGTATTTAAATTCACTTTTAGGGCGCGGTTTGCCTAGAAGACTTTTCATCTGAGCAGCAAAGCAACAACAGGACCAGCAATACACCTTTAGTACTGATTGACTAATTCCATTTCTTGCTGCTGCGCAAATAATCCAGTGGCATGGCCATCCTGGCCATGATTCCTCACGGGCAGGATGCCCGTGCCACGAATACCCATTCCACGAATGTGCAATCTCAAACATACAAACTCATCAGTGCAAGCAGGCCGAAGCCCGTGATGATGCTGCCAGAAATTCTGTTCACCCACCGCATCCCGCGTGGATTGAACCTTTCCCGAAACACGCCCACACCACCGCTAAGTATAAGCCACCAAAGGGCTGAGCCCGTGAATACACCCAATACCAGTATCCCGGCAGAGGCATAGTTGCCACTGGTGCTTGCCAGCCCCAGCCCGGCAAATATGGCCATAAAAGAGAGAATTGTCACGGGATTTGTGAGAGTCAGGAAAAACGTTGAGAGATATGCACCAACAAGTCCATTTCTTCCGGTTTTGGCGGCGTGCTCTACCGGTCTGGCCAGGAATATCCTGAGCCCCAAATAACAGAGAAATATACCGCCAATAAGGCGAAACAATCCTTGCTGTCTGAGCAGCATAGTTGAGATGAATGTCAGTCCGAATCCGGCAATGGAGCCGTAGATCGCATCAGCCGTGGCAGCCCCCAGGCCGGAGACCAGGCCGGCTGTGCGTCCTTCAGCCAGTGTGCGGCGTATGCATAATACACCGATCGGCCCGACGGGCGCCGCAATGGAGAAGCCGATGATGAGCCCTCTGATCAAGAAACCAATGTACATCTTTTTCCCGCTGTTAAGCACGACCTCAGAGTACATTCCGCATCCGACATGTCCGCATACCCCGCTCTATATTGGGATCCCAGGGGAAAAGGCATATAGAATGAGAAATGCCTCTTTTCACAACCAACTGCTCCTTGAGCGCATTATACTAAAATGTTATTAATAAGATACGATTGACTGTTCTGCCATTCCTCCCCCCCTTTGGGATAAGAAGGATATTGAATGAAAAAATCCCCTCACCCTCTCCATGTGATAGGATAGGGGGAAGGATATTTTTTTGACGTAACATAGAATTAGAGGATGGTTGCGTGTATTAATGTTTTCCTCGCGACTACCCCCAGCCGCCTCATCTTATCTTCCCAACAGCGCTGGCTTCTCCTCCTCTCCGCATCGCCTTGTGGGCACCTGGTCCGGACGCAGGAGCATGGGCGCAGGATCGCCGCATCCAGGAGATGCAAGGAGCCCGGAGCGCTTATCAATATTAATTTTGACCAGGCCGCCGGGCGGCATGTCAAAGTCCTCCACCGGAGTTCCGGACAGCGCCTCCTTCATAAAACTGATCCAGATGGGGAGTGCGGCCGAGGCGCCCGTTTCGCGGTAACCCAGCGGGAAATGGTCGTCGTTGCCTACCCAAACGCCTACCGCTATACGTGGAGAGAATCCGATGAACCATGCGTCCCTGAAATCGTTGGTCGTACCTGTTTTCCCGGCAAGGGGGCGGGCCAGCACCCGCGCCTTTCGGCCGGTCCCGCTCTCAATCACGCCTTTGAGCATATCGATGACAATATGTGCCGTCTCGGCGCTCAAGGCCTCACTTGCCCTTGGGTTGGCCTGAAAGATCGTATTGCCCTTGCGGTCTTGAATCTCCCTGACCGCAAAGGGTTTCTTCCATATGCCTCCATTGGACAGGGTGGCATATGATGATGTCAGCTCCAGAAGCGTGACATCGGATGATCCCAGCACAAGTGAGAGGTAGGGCTGGAGGGGGGAATGAATGCCCATTCTGGTGGCAAGGTCTATCACCGGTTCGACCCCGATCTTCTGCCCCAGGCGAACGGTGGCCACGTTTTGCGACTTCTCCAGCGCCAGGCGCAGAGTAATCTCTCCCTCAAACTGCTCGGAGAAATTCCGCGGCTCCCAAGGCTCCCCGCCCTCCGGCGACGGAAAGATTACAGGGGAGTCCCAGATAATATCGGCCTGGGATAGACCCGCCTGGATGGCGGCGGCATACACTAAGGGCTTGAAGGCCGAACCTGGCTGCCTGAGGGCCTGGACAGCCCGGTTAAACTGGCTTTCCGAAAACTCGCGGCCTCCCACCATGGCCAGCATCTCCCCGGTTCCAACATCCAGGGCGATGAGGGCGGCCTGTGGGGTAGGTATGGACGGGTCATGATATTTGTTAGGGTGTCTGTTGATCAACTGATCGAGGCCGGCCCTTATAGCCTCCTGCGCGGCTTCCTGGAGCCGGATGTCCAGCGTACTGTATATGGTGAGACCTTCTCTGTATAGAGCGTGGGTTCCTACTTGACTTTCCATTTTCTGACGCAGGTACTCTACAAAGTAGGGGGCGCCTCCTGAAGGCATGCCGCCCCCGGGGCTGGGAGCAAGCACGGGCTCCAAATTAGCCAGGTAGGCCTCTTGGGGTGTGATGTACTCCTCGCTGACCATGCGCTGAAGCACCCAGCGTCGCCGCCGCTTTGCGGCCTCCAAATTGATTATGGGCGAATAGCGACCGGGCAGCCTGGGGAGTCCTGCCAGCATGGCGCATTGAGCAAGGTTAAGCTCCTGAACGCTTTTCCCGAAGTAAATCCTTGAGGCCGCCTCTACCCCGTATGCCCCGCTCCCCATATAGACCTGGTTGAGATAAAGCTCTAGAATTTGGCTTTTGGTATACCGCCGCTCGATTTGCAATGCCAGGACGGCTTCCCGGAGTTTGCGTGCAAGGCTCTTTTCCGGCGATAGGAAAAGGACCTTTGACAGTTGCTGAGTGATGGTGCTCCCACCCTCAACAAAGCTGCCCTTCAGGAGGTTGTGGTACACGGCCCGGGCGATCCCCCGCAGGTCAACACCGAAGTGATGATAGAAGTTTTGATCCTCCACGGCGACCACGGCCTCTTTCAGGTAGCGGGGAATATCCTTGAGAGGGATCGGCGTGCGTTTTTCGATGAAAAATTCCGCCACCGTCTGTCCGTCCCGCGAGAGCACGCGCGTAGAGGCTGTGGGTTCGAAGTCCTCCAGGTGCCGCACCTCTGGAAGCTCATGCATGAGCGTGTACACCGCACCACCGAATACCCCCAGGGCGCCAGCAACCAAGAGAATAATAACCATATGGAAAATACGGGATTTCATTGCTGTCTTGCGCTCATTAATAGCATTGTTCCATTTCATAAAAATTTATTTTATCAAAATACCCCTTCCTTCACAATGAAGCGCTAAGAAATGCCATTAGGACAATGAAAGGAAAGAAGCCGCCCATCCTTCTATAGTAAAGAAGGGGTATGAAATTTTGCAGTTTCCGGATGGAAACTAACTAGTGTCCATCCGGAAACTCCGTATTTTTGATACGACTGGTAATCTCTATAACTC
>CAZTAS010000322.1:0-5918 GCA_964611635.1 uncultured Thermodesulfobacteriota bacterium | reverse complement strand
TCCTGAAGACCATAAAATACCTGCATCCCCCGTCTCTAGGCCTTCCGAAATAATAGGGGCAATGTCCCTGCGAAGCGCATGACTCATTATAAATGCCTTTAATCTGCCATCCAGGTTTTAATTCTCCCATGGGGTGCCTCCTTTCTCCTAATGCTTGTGACATAAGGTTCGAACGGATACGACTCCTCTGCCGATCCTATTTTAGTATTGAAAAATATCAGGTTTTGAGAATATTGCCAACCAAAAAAAAGTTAAAGAAAAGAGGTTATATGGGAAAAAGATTAGATTAAGAGGGGGTTAGGCGGTGATGCCATGCTCTACCATGCCGAGACAAGCCAGCCTGCACGTGTCCGGCTTTTAGCGCTCATTTAATTATTTGGCCCGCCCTGACATATTGATTCTTTATGTCAGGTCTGGCATTGGTTGACATATATTGAGAGTATAAAAGAAATCGGCTTCGGGGTGCTGCTGTATCGGGGGACGGAGAAGCTGATGGTTGATGGCATTCCGTGCAGGCCGGTTGGCGAGTTTCTCCTTCAACTGAGGCCGAACCAATGGCCATAGTCTTCTGATGCGTTGAATTGGTCAAGTCTGCTGTTGACTATTGCACAATCTCTTTTCCAAGTTTTCGACGCGTACCCTTAAGCGGCGGTCCACGGGTATCTCTCTTTTGGTTTTTTCAATGGCGCTCCCCATAAAACCCGATTACCAAAGAACAGACTAACGGTCAACAGCAGACTTAATCCCCGTCCCTTCATTATCCCCTCTTCGAGGCTTCCGTAATGGTCATTCCCACCAGTTTGTCTTCCTTGTAGCGAAGCAGCACGCCGTTGTCGAGCATCTCACTGTCCGTGGCCTTCTGGGGTCGTTCAAAACTCAGGTAGAGGACATCGGCCTCTTTATCATAATCCACCCAGGTTTTCTCTTTTGGAAACCGAAGCAGATGAGGCGTTGCCCGGAACACTTCGGTCAACAAGGATTGATTTAGTACTTCTCTGGCCATATCACTTTTCTCCTGTCTATCTTGGATGTAAAATAGGCGGAAATGATGAAACCATCATGTTTCGATGCAAATTCTTTATAGATGACGCACAAATAGCGCCTTTTCCCCGTTGCTTTGACCGCTATGAACGCACCCCCGTAACCCCGAATAACTTTGTCGGGGTTCTCCACTGTTTCCAGGACATGTTCATAATAGCCAGCCAGATCGTCGTGGTTTTCAGAAATATGAAACCATCGTTCCTTGGTGAGGCGAATTGGGATCCTGTTGACGGATTGTACAATATCCAAGGAACCTCCTCCACTGCTGTGTCTCAATCATCAATTGATTTGTTTAGCATATTTTTTTTGGCTTCTTCAAGTAATGCATAGAGCCCGTCGATATCTTCTCTCACCGCTTTTTCAATAAATGTGAAACCGGGCTCACATCTTGATTTGTGAATTGAGGAGGGCATGGTTTTTCCGGAAATCACGGTCGGTTTTCATCTTAGAAGAGATCCCGTCCCTCGTTTCTTCGCGAAAGGACAAGGTAATAGCCACCATCATATTGGATTCTCCAGCGTCTCGCCATGTTTCCTGCTCCCTCGATCAGGTAATGTATGAAACACTCTACTACCCAATTCACAAATCGAGATGTGACCCCGTGACAGAAACCACAGGATCCACAATATTATCATTGTGTTGAGGGTCACTTTGAGACACTGGAGCACGTCTATGATGAGCGTTTTGCCAAAAAAAATCGCTTTTTCGGCCCTATGTGAGACAGGTCATCTACCGTTACCCAGAGACCCCCTTAGTCAATAGCCAGTTTACCACCTTTTCCTCGATTTTCCTTTTTCCCTTCCAGAATTTGTATAATAACTGTTTCAGGTTTAACATTGAAATTCTTGCAAACTGCTTCGGTGATGTCCTTGACAAGACCTCTCTTTTGTTCGATTGTTCTTCCCTCATCTGCACTAATAGTCACTAATGGCATGTTTTGATCCCCCTCTCTGTATTGAGTATAGGACTAAAAATCCCTAAATATTTTAGATGAAAAAACTTAACACTTTCTTCATAAAAATGAAAGGGGAAAGTGTGATGGGAAAGAAGGGGCATTTTACACAAAAGCAGAAGCTGTTAGTCGGTTCCTTCCCTTTTCAAATAAATTGTCAAAGAGCATAGGGGGTGCGCTACAATAGCCACCCCGCAACACTATAGCCTGCCGAGCTGTCCTTCCGCTAAGTGGTTTCCTCTGACGCTTACGGTGCACCGGCAGGTGTGTGCTACCTTTCTCCCCGCTGCGGACTGAACCTCATAATAGAACATAACGGCGATATATTTTCCTGCGATTACTTTATGTATCCTGCGTACCGACTTGGAAACTTAGTTGAGGGCGAGCTAAGTAGAATGGTCCAGTCAAGAAACCAGATCGCATTCGGTGCATCAAAAGAAACTACCCTTCGCGGATATTGTCGCTGCTGCGATTTCCTTTTTGCGTGCCGCTGCGGATGTCCAAAACAGCGCTTTGCCAAATCTCCTGATGGAGAACCTGGATTAAACTACCTCTGTACAGGATTCAAAAGATTCTATCATCACGTCGATCCTTATATAAAACATATGGTGAAATTTATCCAGAATGGTATCCCCGTAAAGAAAATAATGGAGGCAGCAGATGAGCTTGTAGTATCCGGGTAGAGCCGGAGGTTAATCTGCTCGGACAATTGAACAGAGCCGGGCAGGGGGAGTCTCAAGGCCTTAGCCGGTTACAGTGAAGATTAGATCTGGCAGGGTTGCGAAATTGGGATTCTCAAAACGCAAGGTTGCCTGCATTATCTTCGCCTGTGAATAGGTCTTATTTTATTAGGACTAGCAGATGAAACCTTTAATGTTGGCCGATTGAAGACTTCCCAAATAAAACTTGAAAGCAAGACAATTTCAGGTTTCATCCAGAAATGTCACCCTCAAATTGTCTCGTCTGAGCTTAGCTCCATACTCTCAGACCAGGTATATCTTGCTGTACCCCAATGAGGCCTCAAGTTGGGGTACATAGCAGTTAGCACAGGTTTTCAAACGTCCGGATTTGATGTGCTTACCATGACATATCACAACTTTCGATACAGCCGCCTGAATTGTCATATCACAAGTTTATGATGCTCTTAAATGTTACCGTAGCCCTAGGAACTGGGTTTGATGATATCACACGGTTTGACGGACTATAATTATTTCAACCATGTTGGAGCTATCCGTATTCGTAACGTCGCTAATCAGCCGCGCTGTTTTTTGCGTCGGCTAAATTACCCTGGTTATCTGGCGTTGAGCACTTCATGGAATCTCTGGCCCTTTTTCAAACTAGCCACAGCTATGCTGGTTTCGTGAGTATATGAGCCAGCATTCGGAGAAACCAGCCGCTGTGCCATACTCAGAAAAGCCTCGCTCTTGCACCGGGCAGCAAACACGTCGACCACCCTCATGGCTTGGTAGGCAGATGAGTAGCCGAGTCGGTATTTCTCAAGTGCATACTGAAGATTGTCGAGTTCCATAAAAACATACATTCTCTGGTCCCACTCCTGACGATCTTCGATTCCTTCATCCCAGGTGGCTTCTTCTCCAAAAAAATGTTCAATCGTCTCATGACTGGCTGGGTTTCTAAAGTAGCTATTGACGATATCAAGGCGCTCCAGACTGCCTGCAATCGATACTTCGTTGCGAAGGTGTTTCCACTGATGATAGGCTATGAGGAACGCACAAACGGTGACAATTGGGGCTGCAAGACCTTTGATTTCCCATGCACATGGTCTAAGGATGTCGTGCAGGAATAATCCTGCCGCGATTCCGAGCGATGCCACCAGAAACATATATGGCCCGTATCGAATACCCCAAGGCTGAATCACGCCAAGCGCCTTCAAAGCATTGCGTGCCATTCTCTCCCGATGACTGAACATAATTGTTCTATCCAGATAACGTGCGCCTGACCAGCAAGCGCTTTTTTAAGCCTGTCTGGTCCAGGCGGTGGTTATAGGACTCATTCATTCTATCTTATCCGAAAGGTATTTAACCATTTCGTCAGCAAACTGGAAAACATCTAAGACATGGTATCTATCGACTATCGGTTTAACGATGGTCTGAATAAATGGATTGTCCCTTGCTTCTAAATCTCTTTCTTCATGCTCTCCTGTTTCTGTATTCAGAACTTTAACCTTTTCTGCTAACACATGCTCAGTTATTTTCTGAATATTATAATGACTGTAAGGATTTCTTATTTGTTTTCTAAAAGCATGAACCCTTTTCGCCATTTTAGAGTCTAAAATACCCGCTCTTTTTGCACGATTGATTGCGGATGGGAAATCCATATCTTCGAACTTATCCCACGCATTTGGCTCATAGTTCTGATACCCACCAGATTCTTTTGCATAAGTAACTCTTTTCAACATGAACTCGATGAGGATTCCTGAAAGCGTGATAGCTGCTCCATTGCAGCCAAAAAAAATGCACTCTCTGATTTCTTGATATATTGTTTGAATGGTTGGAGATAACCCTTCAGGTAGAGGTGGTAGGTGGGCTGCAATTTGAAGAGCATTTTCCTTTCGCTGGTCAAAAAGTTCCGAAATAGTTGGTGAAGGAACACTCTTGATCGGTAAACCCTGACTACGAAGTTTTTCGATAGTCTCAGGATTTGCGATGATTTTATCAGAACCTTCCGCTAACCTATCCAAAATTTCTTTTATGTCATTCACATCTTAGCCCATTTTTTAGATTTTTATTACCTATAACGCACGGGCTGACAGGTGCGCGGGCGTTTTTTCCGCGCATCTTCGTCCAGCCCGATGTTATGCGACGCCTTTGCAGGTTTCAGTGGCACTCCAACAACTGTCCGAACGGAATGCATACTCGTCCCTCGTCAGCAAGAAGCCGCTGGCGTCGTCTTAAAAATTCAAGGAGTTCCATGTTGTCTTCGAGCAACATCATGATGTCATAGCCGTCAATGACGAAGAAATTTGGCTGTTTTCCTCGCGTGATGGCGTCTTGTGCTTCTCTGCTGACACCGTTGATTGAGAGGAAGACTCCTCGCGTGAACTTGGACTTCCCTTCAACCTTTTCACGGAAAACGTAGAGATCAGCCGCCGGATTCGGATCCTGCTGCCATTTAGCTTCGAGAAGATATATCTCATAATCAAGCTCAAAGGAGCCGTCAATCTGCTCGCCAACGACACGAAAGGGCTCTCGCGGCGCGAGATTATGTAAGGCAAAGAGCCTATTTAACACTTTCTCAAGCTGGAGCCCGGCCTGTTGACGATTCGGGCTTTCATGCAGCGCCAGAAATTTACGTTTGAGCTCCTCTAGTTCGACGCTTCTCTGTGTCCTCTGGCTCTCGTGAAGCTTTGCAGAAGTCCGCTCCTGCTCGATGCGCTCGGCCGCGCGGACACTGCCGCCGGCGCGAAGTGAAGCCAGAAAATCCGGGTCCCATAGGTCGGGAAACTTGAACCCGATTTCTAGAATCAAGCCATTGATTTTCTCCACCTCCTCAGGCGTCACTGGCTTGCCACTCTTCTGCCGGTATGTCAGGCCGGCCCGCACGATTTCGACGATCAACGGTTCAAAACGGCCCCGCCGGAATTCCAGAGTCCGTTCGAGCAGTGCTGTCAACATCGGCAGCTTGCTGCCAGGCTGCCAAAAGTCGTCGACGCCGACCTTCTCGGCGACGCTCTTGAAGGACACATGTCCTTTCCATGTCGCACTGCCAGAGCCGGGTAGAAAATCGTAGAGGAAATCCGCGAGCTCACGGACTGCACGAGATTCCTTTAGAGGCAACGGCATATCCTGTCCTTAATGATTACCATCGGTCTCGAATTAGTGGCATAACAATGATCAGATAGTTTCTCTATAACACCCCTGATTGTTCCGATCCCGTTATAACACCCTGCCCTAAAGATACAATA
>CAZTAS010000321.1:0-6016 GCA_964611635.1 uncultured Thermodesulfobacteriota bacterium | reverse complement strand
CGACTTTCAGTCGTATAACAAATCTACCTGCTTCAGCAGGTAGTGGTTTAATTTGTTATCCTCGGAGGCTTAATGATACCCATATATGATTATAGGATCAAGACCCGATCCAGAACTCGGCAGGCGGAACTTTTGCAATAATCCCAGATTTTGCACTTGGGGGGAATGAGAATAGTGTTGAAAAAAGGGGATAAGTATATAAAAATGCTCCTTGTTTTAACGGATGTTCCCTTGGCGATTTGCGGAAAACATTAGGGAAATAGGCTACTTAGATTATTTTCTTATTTAAATGTAGCCACTAATAAATTACATTTTTATCCTGACATTCAATTAATATTATATAATAATGTAGACATTATGTAGACACCTCCTCCATCCATCAGAATGGAAAAACTTACACTCGCCACCTTTTGCGTGGGTCTTATCGCGATGGTGGCAAGGTCAAGCACCGCACAATAGCAAACATATCAAGCTGTTCCCAGTAGGAAATTGAAGCCATCAAACTAGCCCTGAAACACAAAGGGGATCTTGCGGAACTAGTCGCGGTAAGCAAAGACTTGGAGCTGCATCAAGGGCCGTTCTTTGGTGCCGTGTGGCTGCTTTATAGCCTGGCCAAGGAGCTTAAAATCAGCGAGACATTGGGACAGGGCCGTCAGGGCAAGCTGGCCCTATGGCAAGTAATAGCCCGGGTTATTGATCAAGGTTCCCGTTCATCGGCGCTGCGTCTGGCTTCATATCATGCAAGCTGCGATGTCCTTGGGCTGGAGGCGTTCAACGAAGATCACCTTTATGCAAATCTTGATTGGCTGAGCCAGAATCAGGCCCGGATCGAGGATCGTCTGTATCGGAGCACCTATGGAGATAACCCTCCGGTTTTGTATCTGTATGATGTCACCAGTTTGTATTTGGAGGGGGAGAAGAATTATTTTGCGGCCTTTGGGTATTGCCGAGACGGCAAGAAGGGCAAAAGACAGATTGTCATTGGGCTTTTATGTGATCCTTCGGGTCGCCCCTTGTCTATTGAGATCTTTCCGGGAAACACCCAAGAGGCTGCAACCTTTGCCTCTCAGCTCCAAAAAGTGGCCCAGCGTTTTGGTGGAGGGGAAGTCTCCTTGGTGGGCGATCGGGGTATGATCAAGGCAGCCCAGGTTAAGCAGATTAAATCACATGGCTTTCATTATATTACTGCTATAACCAAGCCCCAGATCGAATCACTGCTCCAAAACGGGGTATTACAAATCTTTCTCTTGAACAAAGGGCTCGCAGAGCTGATAGCTGATGATGGAGTCCGCTATGTGCTGAGGAGAAACCCGATGCGGGCCGAAGAAATAGACAGAAGCCGCAAGGACAAACTGGCCTCCTTGGAGGAGGCCGCCCGACGTTACAACCATTACCTGAAAGAACACCCTCGGGCCAAGCTCGAAGCCGCAGAGCGCATATTAAAGCAAAAGGCCCAAAAATGCGGATCTCCCCGTGGGCCTCGATACAAGTAAACAACAGGGCTCTCTCTGTCCACCTGGACGATACGGCCTTGGCCGAAGTCTCCAAACTGGACGGTTGTTACGTACTGAAAACCTATCTCTGCCCAGGTTTGGCCGACAAAACAACTATCAACGCTCGCTAAAAGGACTTAACTCTGGTGCGGGAGGCTTTTCTCAACATGAAAACAGAACACCTCGAAGTGCGTCCCGTAAACGTGCGCCTGGAAAGTCGAACCCGAGGCCACGCCTTTGTCGTCATGCTCGCTTACCGTCTCACACAAGAGCTCGCCCAAAGGTGGGGCCATCTCAACATCAGTGTCCAAGAGTGGCTCAATAAGTTGGCCACACTATGCACTAACAAAATCATAATAAACGGCAAACCCCACTACCACCAAATCCCCCAACCACTGGAAACCTCACAGGCCTTGCTCAAGGCGGCGGGCGTTACATTACCCAAGACCCTCCCAATTAAAGGAGTGAATGTAACCACCAAAAAGAAACTCCAGAAACAGAGGATAATTTGCTGATTTTACAAGATTAAAACAAACGTAAATCCCTACGTCAATGAGGGGATATCCGATTTAAATGGAAATTTATGCGCAAAGGCCTCAAAGAAAAACTCAAACTCCTTGGTGACCATATAATAGAACAACATCAACCAGTTGCCTTGCCAGATTCAATAACTGAAGAACTCCTGTCTTGGAATGAAATACAAGAAACCTCATTTATCTGTACTTATACATAACATAATTTATGGAATAGACCACTTAGCTAACGGCAAATCACCGCTTCGGGATTTCCCTGACAGACTCCTGGATCAGATCACGGGTGGCTTTGGCCAGTGCCTTGGCGTAATCGATATTGTGGAGGCCGTTGAATTTCCCCAGGAGTTTCATGTTTTTTTCAGCCTGGGTCAATAAATTGCGAGCTCGAATGGTGTTGATATTCTTCAGTGCGGCCCTTTCAACAAGCGATTTTGCGATCCCGAGATCCTTTCCGATCCCGCCAAGTAATTCCACGGCCTCTTCCCTCCACTGGATGACCATCCTGTCGTAATTCTTGCCAGGGTGGCACTCACCGCATGTGGCAGCAATCCCTTGCAGGGTGGTCGGTTTTTCCTCCACCACTTGCTTGTGACAATCGGTACATGTCATTACATCGACCATGATGCCCGGCATTTCCTTGACGCCAATGCCCGATTTTCCCATGAAGATATCGGCAACCTTCATGTGGCAATCCTGACAGCTCACCTCTCCTGCGCCCTCGCCATGATGGCAGGTGTTGCAATTCTTGAAGTAGGTTTTGCCATGGTTCTGTCGAGAGCCATGACAATCGATGCACGCCATGCCGGCATCTTTAACATGTTTGCCGTGTGGGAAATCCACCTGCCGCAGCTTCACCACCTTGGTCTCGGCATCTACATGACACAGGGTGATGCAGTTTCTCTCAACCAGTTTAATGTCTTCTGGCACATAACCGGCAACAACAAGTGATTTGGCCTCCTCGGCCTTGCGGTTAGCAACGAACAGCAGCCTCAGGGCATAATCGATATTATGGTGCCCCCGGCCATTGAGCACAAATGAAACATTGAACCGGGCCTCTCTGAGTAATCTTTGCGCGAACTGGAATGCCTCGCTGCTTCTTTCTTTCTGTTTAACGGCATAGAGGGCTTGCTGAGCGCTGTAAAGCCTCTGGCTGGTTTCATGCTCCAACCTGGCCATCACCTCTTTCCAGCGCTGTAGCATCTTGTCGTAATCTGGCCCATGGCATCGAACGCATGCCTGCCCCATTTCCATCCTCAGCCCGCCTTCGCTGAACAGCTCGGCCCCGGGATGAGTTTCCTGATGCATGTGGCACGAGGCGCAGTCAACGTTTGCCAGATACATGCGGCTGGGTTGGTCGGGAACATCAATCCCTCCGACGCCTCTGTACATTTCGCGCGGCCCCAGGTGCAGGCGCTTCTCGTGGCATGTCAGGCAGCTCGTTTCGAGGCTTACCAGTGTCGGGGCCTTTACCATCCTGTGCTGGATCTCCTGGTGGCAGCGATAGCACTCCACCTTGCGCTCGGTAACGTGGTTGCGGTGGAGAGTTACGGATGTGTAACGGGTTTCAACCCGTTCGGGCTCGCTGTGGCACTCCATGCACTTCTTCCATTCCACCCGGCCGTCTCCCTGGACCACATTGACGTGGCAGACCCGGCACTGGATCCCGTATCTCACGTAGCGGCCATGATAGAACTTCCGCCCGCGAATGTAAATTTCCTCGGGCAGGTCCCTGTGGCACAGAGTGCATCTGGACAGATACAATTCGTGAGGCGCCTCTGCTTTGTCTTCCTCTGGCTTGAAGTGGCAAATAAAGCAATCGCTCTCGCTTACGGTCAGGTGCTCGCCCTGTACGATCTGGCCGTGACAGGTGGTGCAGCGCAGTTTCTTGCCGCGGCGAAGTTGCTCCAGGTGATTGGAATGGCTGAAGCGCACGGACTTGAATATGCGGTCGTCCTTCAACTCTTTCTTTGGATGGCATTGCAGGCAACTTTCATCGCTTATTTCAGCATGGAATTTGCCCGGCGTCTTTCCGGTAACAAAGTAAACGAGGGAAACCTGCCCATCGGTCCATTTGCCCCTGAGATGGTTCCGGAAACCAGGTTTATAATGACATGCGATGCAGGCCACCATGTTATGACTGGACACTTTCCACGAATCCACATAGGGTTTCATGTCATGGCAAACGCCGCAGAATGCCGCTGTTTCAGTTATCTTGTATGCAAACGCTCCCATGATGATGAAAAGGACAAGGCAGACGCCCGCGAAGGTCCAGAAACCTTTACGATGTTTTTGATAGCCACTGCTGATGGCCTGACGCGAAGCAGTTAGGAAATCCCGCATGGCCTTGTACATTCTCTTGACTCCTTTACCTATAATTCCTCAATAAGGGTAAATTGGGGCTCCTCAAAAGTCAAGCCCTACCCCCAGGGCTTGTGCAGTGCTTAATAGAACTCACAGGACATAGCGGGAACGTATTCCTGATCTACCATCAGGCCGGGAGGATTGGAAGTTACCAAGAATATGAGGTGAAAAGAAGAGAAGGGACAGGAGAATTCCTGCCCCTTCGATTTTCATTCCATGCCGATTCTTTCGGGAGTGATGGCGTCAAGGCTAAGAAGGCTGCCAGAGCGTGTTATCCACTATTTCTTGTGAAATCCTTTGGCGTACCTGGCCGCCCAATTAGCGCTCCGGCTTTTGTGGCAGTGCAAGCAAGCGATCTCCAGGGTCACTTAGCCGGTGCCCCACTCCTTGCCCTTGGCATCCTTGTATGTAAGTTTTGCCTTGGGATCCACGCAGATGGCGAACACGTGGGTGCGTATATCGCCTGAGTAATCATCATATTTGGTGGCGCTTTTGGTGCCCCGCGGCATGTGGCAATCGATACATACAACGGGCTGGTGGGTCATGGTGGTTTTCTCCAAGGATTCAGCCTCCTCGGCGTGGCAGGAAGCACAGTCAACGGTAATATGTCGGGCCGATTGATGCGGGTTATGGCACTCGATACACTCCATCTTGGCCTTCTCTTTGTTGCGCGAACCCCTGAGCTCGTTGTACTGCTCGTGGTGCCGGATCAGACCCTTCGAGGCCATAATCTTGTCATTCAGTCCTGATGTTCACCCCGTAGGAAGCATCATGAGATAAGTCTAACTTACTGTGTTTCAAAGTATTTTCCGACGTCCGGGCAGTTTTTTGCGTGTGTCTACACGAGTGTTGGTGTGGGGGAGGACTTGGGGAAGGCGAATGTTAAGAGCTTGCAGCAGTGATTGGGATTTAGCCCGGGGCGTGGGGATGCGCAAGCAGGAGGCGCCTCCCTCCACATTCATCTCCCTCGAACAGATGCTCCTGAGGTGCTCCAGCCCTTCTTCCACGGTGAGGTCAAGAGAGCCCCACGCCTGACTGAGCGCCTGCCTTACCAGGTAGGCCAGCATCACAACAAGGAGATGGCCCCGCGTATGCGCTTCGGTGCGGGCGTGGACGGGGTGTACCTCAAGATGCGCCGTCTCGAACGTCCGGAAGGCTTGCTCAACCTGGGCCAGATCCTTGTAGCGCTCTTGGACCATCTCCTTTTCGGCCACTTCCTGGGGCACGTCGGTTTTGATGACGTAATAGCCGTCAAGCCGCGAGGCCCTCTCGAGCACCCCCTCATCCACCTCCAGGCTCAGCGAGCGTCCCTCGGCCTTGAGGTTGAGCCAAGCCTCGATTTGCAGCTTTGCAATCTTATCTTGTAGCGATTTGAGCGCCGTAGAGGCCCGCGCCCGGGGGTGCTGGGCAAGGTAAGCGTTTTGCTTGATGACGAACCGCTCAAGGCTGGCCAGCTTGTCTGCTCTTTTAGCCGCCAGCTCTTCGGCTCGCAGCGGGTTGCGTCGCAGGATGTAGCGTATCCCTTCATGCTCTACCTGTTTTATCTTGACAAGAAAATAGAAAAAAATGGCTACTGACTTCCTTCAGCATATTCTGTATATTGTGGATATTAATTTCTGGAATACAATA
>CAZTAS010000320.1:0-6071 GCA_964611635.1 uncultured Thermodesulfobacteriota bacterium | reverse complement strand
AAGCCGCAGGCTTGCCCGTGTCTTCACATGCCCGGTTTCACTGGCGATCCTTCGGCTCTGCCAGTGGCACCCAAAAATATTATTATTATATGGAATAAGAAGTTTTAGGAGGATACCGCCCGTATACGTAACACAATTTATGAAATAAAGCACTTAGTTTACAATCCATGAGAGACGGAAACATGCAAACCCTGTTCTCATCCGCAAGGGCCTTCGTTATTGCAATAAAGTCTCGCAATTTAATGTATTGATACTTCATCATATAACTGATAATTTAATATAGTCTTTTAATTCTGAAGCCTTATGAAAAAATCCGTGGAATTCCAAGTAAAAATAGACTTGACAAGTAGTAAATAGCGAGATTAACTTTATTATATGAAACGTCATTAATAATTGCATATTCACATCCCTAAATGGGGTGCCACGGGCAAACCGAAGGTTGCCCGTGTCTTGTGATCAGTACATTCATGTTTCACTGGCAAGCCTTCGGCTCTGCCAGTGGCACCCAGGATATTCATACTCGTGTTGGCACAGCCCATGGCTAATTAAGAATATTATGCGCAAATAGTAAAGACGTCTTATATAATAATTATTACTATAATATAGTGGACTCAATTGATGATAACTTGAACAATCGGGATGGGTCAACATCGCTGGTTAATTCTCAAGGAGTTCTGAATAGCCAGATTCAACCTGTCAGTAGACGAATTATATGAGAAGGCTTGGCAGCGATTGACGATCATCAGCCCGGGCACCGTGTATCGTAATCTTAATATTCTATTCGAATGTGACACGATGCAGAGTCCGGAACTGGGATGCGCTCAAAGGCTCTTCAATGGCAACCTTACGGAGAACTCCCACGAACGATGCATAGCATGCGGCCATGTGGAAGATGCGCTGGTGGCGCGGATAATAGCCATTGAGGATGCTCTTCGTGAGCTGAGTGATTACGAGTTAATCTGACACCGCCTTGAGTTTATCGAACTATGCTCTCAATGCAAGAAAAAGGTAAAGACGAGGCTGAAACACAAAGAGAGAGTTGCACCCGGGAGGTTGAGGGCTGGAAAGGGGGGGTTAGAACTTTCCCTGATAATCATATGGTTTGCCTCGCGCAGAGAGGCAATCTGATGGGAGGGAAAGAAAGGAGTTAATATGAGTATGAAAGAAGAACAGCAGAAGCTTGTGGAAAACATGAAACAATGGCAAAAGGTTGAGAATGCTGCGGTAGCTAAGACTGCCAGCGTGATGGAGGAGACAGCCAACCCGCTGATCCGGCTGGTGATGGAGATAATCCAACGCGACTCCAACCTTCATCATCGCGTGCAGCAAATGATTATCGACAGCCTGGAGAGAGAATCGATTCCCATAACCGTGGATGACCTCCAGAAAGTCTGGGCGTCGATAGAAGATCATATTGAGATCGAGCGCAAGACTGTAAAGCTTGCTAAAGCAAGCCTTGATGCCCTGCAAGGTAGAGCAAGCATCGTTCAGCATTATCTGCTTTCTTACCTTATGGAGGACGAGAAGAAGCACGAAAAACTCCTGGCTAACCTTCAACAAATCAAAAAAGGTATGTACCCGTAAAGAACAGTTTGTGGGTGGGAGCATGTGATTGGACGTTGGCATCAACGGTCAAATCAAAAAATTTTCAGGGATTACCAGGCAATCAAAAAGATTAATTCCATAAATGAGGAAATTCACTTTAATTGATCGATTTTTTGCCAAGTAAATGCATGCACCGGAAAGACAGATAAACGTGCTAATGAGTGACATAACAGACTAAGTATAGGAGGAAAATATGACAAAGAGATTGGAAATTTACAAATGTGAAATCTGCGGGAATATAGTGGAGGTGCTTCATGAGGGTGCGGGTGAGCTTGTGTGCTGCGGCCAGCCGATGAAGCTTTATTCAGAGAATACCGTGGATGCTGCCCAGGAGAAGCATGTTCCTGTGGTGGAGAAGATCGCCGGTGGAGTTAAGGTGAAGGTAGGAAGCGTTGCTCATCCCATGGAGGAGAAACACTACATAGAGTGGATCGAGGTGATAGCCGATGGGAAAGCATACCGGACATTCCTGAAGCCGGGAGATGCACCCGAAGCCGAGTTCCAGATCGATGCGGCCCGGATAACTGCCCGTGAGTACTGCAACCTGCATGGCCTTTGGAGGGGGTAATTGCTATGATCAACGAGAAGATGCAAGATGCTTTAAACAAGCAGATCAACGCTGAGCTTTACTCTTCTTATCTATACCTTTCAATGTCAGCCAACTTCAACTCTGTTAACCTCAACGGCTTCGCAAATTGGATGCGAGTGCAAGCGCAGGAAGAGCTTGTCCACGCGATGAAGTTTTACGACTACATCACCGAGCGGGGCGGTCGGGTGATTCTTCGTCCGGTGGAGGGACCAACATCTGATTGGGCCTCTCCGCTGGCGGCTTTCGAGGACGCATACCGGCACGAGCAGAAGGTTACCGGCCTTATCAACGATCTGGTTGAACTTGCCGTTGCCGAACGCGACCACGCCACCAACATATTTCTTCAGTGGTTCGTGAGCGAACAGGTGGAGGAGGAGGCATCTGCCGACGAGGTAGTGCAAAAGCTCAAGCTCGTTGGCGATGCCAGCCATGGCCTGTTTATGCTCGATCGCGAACTGGGCCAGCGCGTTTTCGCCATGCCGGAAACCACCACATAAGGAGGGCATCAGGTGGGCTTTGACTTCAATGCTGATGAGATTTTCGAAATGGCGGAGCAGATCGAGAGGAATGGAGCCGGCTTTTATCGCCATGCGGCGGAAGGAGCCACGGATTCCAGTGGCCGCAAGCTATTGCTCGACCTTGCCGGCATGGAAGATGAGCACGAAAAGGTTTTTGCTGCTATGAGGGCAGATCTGTCCGATCAAGAACGGGAATCAACCATATTTGATCCAAACGACGAATCGGTTTTGTATCTTCGGGCAATGGCGGATAGCAGTGTTTTTGATTTGAAGTCGGATCATTCCGAAAGGTTCATAGGGAAAGAGACGATGGAGGATATTCTCAGGACAGCTATAGGGCTGGAAAGAGACTCAATATCTTTCTACGTTGGAGTGAAGGAAATAGTTCCCCAGAGGCTCGGCAAGGCCAGAATAGATGCCATAATCAAGGAAGAGATGAGGCATGTAACCGCATTGAGCAATGAATTGGCTTCCTTGAAGAAATAGGTGGAGCTCCGACATGAAAGTGAATCGGGTTTTCAAAGCGACAAAAGTCAGCGATCATGTTTACTGGGTGGGGGCTGTTGACTGGTCCATCCGCAATTTTCACGGTTATTTGACCAGCCGTGGCACTTCATATAACGCCTATCTTGTTATTGCGGACAAAATTACCCTTATCGACACAGTCAAGGCCCCCTTCAAAGATGAGATGCTATCCCGTATCGCTTCTGTAATAGATCCAGTAGAGATCAGCTACATCATCTCGAATCACTCAGAGATGGACCACTCCGGATGCTTGCCCCAGGTGATAGAAGAGGTGAAGCCCGAGAAGGTATTCTCCTCTGCCATGGGGGTAAAGACCCTCTCCGAGCACTTCCATCTGGATCGGGAAATCCTGGGAGTGAAGGATGGAGAGACCATCAGCCTGGGGAACATGGACCTGTCATTCGTGGAGACCCGCATGCTTCACTGGCCGGAAAGCATGTTTACCTACATGGCTGAAGATGGCGTGCTCTTTTCCCAGGATGCATTCGGCATGCACCTTGCGTCGAGTGAGATATTTGCCGATGAGATTGACGACGACATTCTGGAATACGAGGCGGCGAAGTACTTTGCAAACATCCTGATGCCTTTTTCCCCATTTGTTTCGACACTTCTTGAAAGGGTGGGAAGGCTCGGGATAAGGATAAAAACCATAGGCCCCGACCATGGCCCGATATGGCGTAAAGACGTCACAAGGATACCCCAGCTTTATTCAAAATGGGCTGAGCGCAAACCCACGAAAAAGGCTTTGATCGTCTACGATACCATGTGGCAGAGCACCGCTAAAATGGCCAGGTCCACAAGCGAGGGGCTCATGGCCGAGGGGATCGCCGTTAAACTCATGCCCCTCGAGGTGTGCCATCGAAGCGACGTGGCCACCGAGATGCTCGATGCCGGTGCAATTATCGTTGGCTCACCGACCCTCAACAACAACATGTTTCCTACTGTAGCTGATGCTTTGACTTACCTTAAAGGCTTAAAGCCGCGGAACCTCATTGGGGCAGCCTTTGGTTCATATGGGTGGAGCGGAGAGAGCGTCAGGCAGTTGAATGATGTTCTCAGGGAGATGAAAGTGGAACTTGTAAGCGAAGGCATCAATGTCAAGTATGTGCCCGACAATGATGCCCTTGCACAATGCTATTCCCTGGGATCTCTTGTGGCAAAGAAACTGAATGAGGTGTGCAATTATGGACAGTGATGTTGACCTGACAGCACTCTTTACATTGAGCTATGGACTTTATATTGTTACCTCACATTTTGAAGACAAGCTAAACGGACAGATATCCAATACGGTTTTCCAGGTCACCGCTGAACCACCGCGTATCGCCGTCAGCATCAATAAGAACAGCCTTACTCGAGAATATATCTCGAAGAGCGGTGTTTTCGCCGTCTCTGTCCTGGATGAATCCACTCCGATGAAGTTTATCGGACTTTTCGGGTTCAAATCAGGGAGGGACGTTGACAAACTCTCCCAGGTTGCCTTCAAAAAAGGCATCACTGGCTGCCCCATTGTCACGGAGAACACCATTACAGCCCTTGAAGCGAAGGTCATCGACCAGCTTGACGCGGGGACCCACATTGTTTTTATCGCGGACGTTGTAACGGCAGAATTGCTGCGGCAAGGCACCGCGCTTACCTATGCTTATTACTATGATATCAAAAAGGGAAGATCTCCCAAGAGCGCCCCATCTTATAGACCCCAAGCTGAGGAAGAAAAGCAAAAGCCTGAAGAAAAAAATCAGGTGATGAAAAAGTACACCTGTAAGGTATGTGGTTACGAGTATGACCCGGCCTTGGGAGATCCGGAGAGCAACATTCCACCCAACACTCCATTTGAGAGCCTTCCAGATGACTGGGTTTGCCCGCTCTGTGGTGCAGGAAAAGAAAGTTTCAGCATTAATTAATCAAATGCCCCTGGCGGCCGATCATAGTCAGCAAGAGATTTTCATGTGAGGATAATAAAATAAAGTGAATCCCGAAAAATGGGAGGGGCGAAACCTAAGCCGCAGGATTTTCGATCTTCTGAAATCAACTGATTTTGATAAGGCTCTGAACGAATTGTCCCAATTTCCTCCGCGCCGGGTTATCAGATCCCTTTTCTCTTTCCTTTGCCATAATGATCAAGAGATAAAATGGCGGTCGGTCACCACAATGGGTTTGGTGGTGGCAAGACTTGCCGAGGATGATATGGAATCGGCCCGAGTGGTGATGCGCCGTTTGATGTGGAGCCTGAACGATGAGTCCGGCGGCATCGGTTGGGGCGCTCCAGAGGCCATGGGCGAAATCATGGCCTGTCATGAGGATCTGGCAAAAGAGTATGCTTATATCTTGGTCTCGTATATCAGGGAGGACGGAAATTTCCTGGAGTACGAATTATTGCAGCGTGGTGTAGCATGGAGTCTTGGCAGACTCGCCCAGGTTAGGCCATGCCTGGTGAAAGATGCAGCAGCTCACCTGGACAAATACCTGCAGTCCCAGGATGCCACGGTCAGGGGTCTGGCCGCGTGGACCATGGGTCTTCTTGGGGCTGAAGAAGCCCGTTTGAGGCTTGAAGGGCTTTTAAACGATAGTGCCGAAGTTCAGCTTTATTTGCACCACGAGATAGTGTCAAAACGCGTAACCGACCTTGCGAAACAAGCATTGATAGTCCTAGATCAAAAGAATGCTCGAAAAATCAAAAATAATTAATTGTAAAAGCCAGGATTTTATGTGTCAGACATTTAAGATATGCTATCAAATTCTTCCTGAAGTCCTCGGTTGACAGAGTCTGTTAAAAGGCGTACATTACTTCCTGCTATACGTAACAAATCAGGTGATTGACACCTGGTGAGTTGAGG
>CAZTAS010000319.1:0-6089 GCA_964611635.1 uncultured Thermodesulfobacteriota bacterium | reverse complement strand
GCTTGTGTTAACTCTAAGAGGGTTTGTTATGCTGAGCTAACTCAATAGCCATTTTTTTTATTATCTATAAACTCCATTTTTTTAATATCTGAATATAATCCTGAATTCCTTCTCTTAATTTAAATTTTGGTTCATATCCTAACTCTTTTTTAGCTAAGGAAATATCTAATTTCCCCCTCGTGGCTACATCTTTTTGCTCAGAATCGCTAAGCTCAGATCCAATTTCAATTTGAGCTTCAGGAATAATCTCGGCCACAATTTTAGCTACCTGATTAGCTGAATAAAATTCTCCACTCGCTGTATGGTAAATGCGTTTGGTCAATTTTTTGTCTTCAGCGTCAAGCGCACAAATTACAGCGTTTACACAATCTTTTACATAGGTAAAATCCCTATAATGTTCACCACCCGTTTTGAATTTTATAGGCTTTTTTCTGAGCGAATTTTCTACCATTTCTTTTATGATCGCTGGACGACGTATACCATAACCAAAAACAGCCGAGAAACGAAGTCCAACATAATTTACGCCATTATTACGCCAATATGCAAGTCCTAATATTTCTCCTGCTGCTTTAGACACACCATAATTACTGGGTTGGGCTGTTCCAGGAATCAAAATGGGATGTTTTTCGTCGATAGGTACATATTGTTTCTCTGGATAAACCGATATGGTACTGATATTTACAATGCGCTTTAAGTCAAATATTCTAGATACCTCAAGG
This sequence comes from uncultured Thermodesulfobacteriota bacterium, assembly GCA_964611635.1. GTDB lineage: Bacteria > Desulfobacterota > JAFDED01 > JAFDED01 > JAFDED01 > JAFDED01. The sequence goes on along the minus strand of CAZTAS010000319.1, from coordinate 5,370 downwards.
ACGTTAAGCGTTCCTACAACATTAACCTGGTAGGTGAAATAGGGCAATTGTTGAGATTCTGGGGGATTGAAAAAGGCTGCCATGTGAACAATTTTTTCAACATTACGTTTCTTAACAACATGGACCAAATTGGGCAAATCTAGTATACTGCCTTTGACAAAAGTTATATTATTATTTTGTTCGTTAAGAAATTTTTGTAATTCAGGAGTTGGAGATGATATATCATAATTAATGACTTCTCTCCCCTGTTCTGCAAGTGTTTTCACCAAATGAACTCCAATACCACCAGACCCTCCCGTAACCAATGTACATTCTGCCATAATAATAAACCTCTCTTTGCACAGTAAAACCAGTAAATAAATTGATCATTATTCCACTTGGCTGCGCGAAACATTTTCGACAAGGGAAGATTCTTTATCTTTGATTTTTTCAAAAATGGCTTCCGTCATTGCAACCACCATCAGAAAGGCGCCTGCAGGGATTGCCAAAAAGGCGAATCCTTGTGGCAAAAATTCCATCGTGTAACTAGGAAATGCCATGGTGATAACGGTCAACTTGATCCCCTGGATTAACACGAAAAGAAGCATCAAGATGGTCAATACGCTGGTGACATAAAAAATTTTTCTCTGAGCTGGAAGTGACACATGTTTCATAAAGTAGTCAACCCCGATATGGACTTTTTTGGAAATCCCCATGGCTGCTCCAAGGTAACATATCCATATGAACAAATACCGTGATGCCTCCTCAGCCCATGAGGTCGGTGAGTTGAAAACATAGCGCAGAACAACCTGCATGAACATAATGCACATCATCATGATGTAAAAGATCACAATGATCCATTTGGTAATAAGTTTGTAATCTCTCATCTCTTCCGCCCTTATCATTCGATAACATACATCTCATCGATGGACGTTGCGGTGCTAAGAAGTTTGGGCCCATTATCAGTCACGAGCATGAGGTCCTCGATATGGAACCCGCCGACATCCTCCACCGCAACGAGCGGCTCCACGCATATGACCATTCCAGGCTGCAGGGGTTCTTCTTCCCATTCACATAGCATCGGAAATTCATGACACTCAGCCCCGATACTGTGTCCAAAAAGCAAAATACTGGTGCTATAGCCAGCTTTATTGTAAAGGGACTTGCCATAAGCGAAAATATCACAGCAACGTGAGCTCACCCTCAACTGTTCTCTAAGTTCCCGGTGGATATCAATCAAATCTTTGTAGACCTTATCCTGTTTTGGTGAAGGCTTGCCCACGACCGCCATACGAGCGAGATCAGCACGGTATCCCTTGAAAAAACCACCGGTATCGACTCGAATGATATCTCCAGGGAGAATCTGTTTTGAACCAGCCTTCGTATGGTTCATCAAGGTCATTTCCCTACCGCATGCCCAGGTCATTGATCCCAGTAAGTCCGCCCCAGCACGGAGTATATTGCTAATCATGTTATCAGAAACAGTTTTTTCAATATCGTTCGGCTTAGCAAGGGCATAAGCGGTCATAATCGCCTTCTCGGTGGCGATGGCCCCCTTTTGAAGTAGCTCGATTTCGTCATCACCCTTGATCATGCGAAGGCGCTCAAAAACATAAGACCCGTCTTGAAAGACTATATTGGGGAAAAGACTCTGCAATTGCGCAAAGTACTTGGCAGAGATATAACCTTTGTCGATCAGAACTTTTCCCTTCGTTATGTTGCGGTCGTGCATAGCCTCCGCCAGTATTTTTATTCCTGGAGAATCTTGGAATTCTAGATCAGAGTATATTCGAATGTCGTCAATCCAGCTTTGGGATTTTGATAATCGTTCTTCATGTTTGTGTACTATGAAGACCGGTGGATCGATCTTGGGAAAAAGGACCATTCCGTAACGAAGGCGGATGGTGAACATGGTGTGAATGTAAGCCCTAGAACTGTAAAACACGTTCTCAGGAGCAGTTCCAATTAAACATTCGGCCCCGGCTTTTTCCAAATATGAGGCAATCTCATTTCGCATTCTTTCCAAACTTAATTTGGCCATTTTTTTCTCCTAACTTCCTAATTTTTTTAAGAAGAAAGAGCCTTCCCGAAAGATGAAGGCCCCTTCTCCTATTCCCGCTTAATCACCCACTACTCGAGTGGTACTCACAAGGATTTCCTGCGATGTCGTTCCAAAAACCACATTTATCTCTCAGCAATGATGAAGTCATATAGTTTCTGGGAATCGGTTTTCTTGGCAAAGGCGTCTATCATGGGAGACACAGCCTTGATCAAGGGTTCTCGGTCGATCTTATGTATCTGCATCCCCTCTTTTTTCATCTGTCCGAGCGCCCATTCGTTCTGTTCTTCAGCCCCCTTGTTGAATTTTTCAGTGGCTTTCCATGCGGCCTCGGATACAATCTCTTGAAATTTGGGGGACAAATCAGCATATAATTTCTTATTGATCATCGGGCCCATGAAGGTCATCATGTGGTACGTCAATGCCCCATGCTTGGCTACCTCGTACATACGGTTTTGATAGAATCCGAGCAATGAAGCATCCATGCCATCAACGACGCCCGTTTGCATGGAGGTGTAAACTTCTCCCCACGTGATGGGGGTTGGCTTGGATCCAAGGAGGCGAAACATGTTTAGCCAAATGTCGTTTTCAGGACTTCTCATCTTCAGGCCTTCGAAATCCTCGAGCTTTGTCACCGCCTTCTCCCTGAAATACATGCATCGAAATCCTGCAAAACAATACCCCAAAATCCTGACGTTGGACCTCTTTAGCGCCTCCTCAATGATTAACTTACCAGCCTTTCCATTCCTTCCAAAGGCCCGAGCTAAGTGGGCATAATCGTCATAAACAAAGGGGAGAATTAGGATGCCCGCTCCCGGGTAATATTGGTCCAAAAATCCCGGACCGGCAAAGGTCATGTCCACGGTGTGCATGTTGACAGCATGGATGTTTTCCCTTTCCTCCCCCAACTGCCCTGCTGGAAAAATTTGGACCTCGATTTCTCCTTTGCTCTCTTTCTCTACAAAGTCCTTGAAATTAAGAGCCCACTTATGCGGGTATGCCTTAATGGGGTGGTGATGTGCAAGCCGGATGATGGTCTTGCCCTCGGCGTCATCTAGATTCCATGCTATGCTCGTCAGTGCAACAGCGCAAAAGATAAAGAAAAATTTAGCTAAATAAACATAAAACGTTCTTACCTTCATGATAGAACTCCTTTCTTCAGTCATAATCTGTTTAATAAGAGGTCCCCAGAAAAAACCTCGGTACGAAAAGAACCAAGGGCGAAAAAATGGTGATCAAGATGAGCACGGCTATCATTGCAGCTACGAAAGGCCATATGATGGCCTCCGAAACACGCACGTTCCCTATAGCGCATGAGATAAATAAAAGCAACCCCACGGGAGGAGTGATCGCTCCAACGAGAGTGACATAATGGAAAATAAAAGCGAAGTGCAGAAGGTTGAAATCAAACATCTCAGCCACTGGAAATAGCACCGGGATGAACATGATCTTTGAGGCCATGGATTCCACAAAAAGGCCCACAAAGAAGAGAAATCCTAAAATGATGAATATAATAACACGGGGATCAGATGAGATGGCCAGCATGACATTAGCCAATTTCACAGGAAGCTGTTCTCTGGCAAGAATCCATCCAAAAAGTCTCGCAAAACCAGCGATAAGCATGGTCACAGAAGTGATAATGGCAGAATCATATACCACATCAATGATTTGGCGAATCTTGAACTCACGATAAATGAAATACCCTACAAAAAAAGAGTAAAAGGAGGCAACCACCCCGGCTTCGGTGGCTGTGAACACACCTGATAGGATCCCGCCAAGTATGATGACCGGCGCAATAATCGCCAGGGAGGCTTCTTTGAAAGCGACCAAAACCTGCTTGAAAGTGGCGCGCTGATGCCTTCCATAACCTCGCTTGTAAGAATAAATGTAAGTAACCACCATCAATGATAGTCCCACCAGAATGCCTGGAACAAAACCAGCCAGAAAAAGAGCAGCAATGGGGATCCCCGTCATCGATCCAATTACCACCATTCCAATGCTTGGGGGAATGATTGGCCCAATGGTGGAAGATGAGGCGGTAACTCCCACGCTGAAGGGCGGAGGATAACCTTCCCTTGTCATGGCAGGGATCAGCATTGAACCAATGGCAGACGCATCCGCGGAAGCAGATCCTGAAATATCCGCAAAAAACATGCTGGCAACGATGTTGACCTGGGCAAGGCCCCCTCTAAAATGACCAACCAGTGTGCCGGAAAGATTTACAATCCTCCTGGTGATGCCACCCGTGTTCATCAGCATGCCTGCGAGAATAAAGAAAGGAACCGCCATTAAGGGAAAAACATTCAGACCTTGGAAGAGTTTCTGGGAGACAATTACCCATGATGATCCTTTCATGAAAATGAGGGTTGTGACAGATGCAATTCCCATGGCTAAGCCGACTGGGGTTCCCAAGAGCAAAAAGAGGAGAAAAATACTTCCTATCAGAACGAGCAACATTGAAAACCTCTTAATACTAATTCTGCCTTGACGATCGCGCTGCTTTAGAGCGCCAATCTGCTTGCAAGCATATTTCAAACAGTTAACGAGAGATTCCCTGTTGGCGTAACCAATCGTGGTATCGAGGAACTCTCGGATCCACTGCTCTCATGTTGTAATATGGAATTAGGGGGCTGAACCAATCAAAGATCCTACGGAGTTCCCCCACCGGTTCTTCATGGACGTCGACCCTAAGATCCACACGCGCAAATGGCTGCCTGTCATAGGTGAGCAACGAGGCCGATGTCTGCCCTTCGGGTTGACCCCCTGCATCTCTGCCTGCTTCGATCGATCGTAGCAGCCTTTCCTCGATCGATTCGTCTGCAGCCGCCTCGAAAGCATCGGCCATCGAACGAATGACCTGCTCTCCCGAGAGCGCATTGCCCATGACAATGTAATTCTTGCCTTCGAGATGTCCAGCCCAGTGTATGTTTTCCTTGCCGGTCCTTACGGCGACACGACAGTCGGCGTCTATCATGCCTATCTGCCGATATTCAATATAAGGATCGCTGGTTTCAAGCTCTTTAAGGACACCGGGCGCCGGATGCCCAAGTTCCAGCAATCTCATCGCGAGCATCCCAATCCTCGGCTGAGCAGACGCCTGCACAGACACAGCGCCGAGCCCTGGTTGGATCAATGGACACCGCGATCCAACACTCGCTGAAAAAGTTGCCATGGCAATCCCAAGCATGCCCGTCCGTTCGCAACGAGTAACTGTCGTAAAAGTGTGAAACTCGATTCCTACTGTCTTCATATCAAACCCTCCCTTGATAAAGAATAATAAAAATAGATAACACTTTAGCGCTTTGAAAAAAGCTCTTTGAAAACTGAATAAA
>CAZTAS010000318.1:0-6133 GCA_964611635.1 uncultured Thermodesulfobacteriota bacterium | reverse complement strand
GAAATTAAAATCCACAATATACAGAATATGCTGAAGGAAGTCAATAGGCATATAAGATATTATTAGATAATATGCTCGTCATAAAACCAAAAAATACAGGCAGCGTGCGAGCTATTGAAAGAGGATGCAGAATCCTCATCTTCCGGGAATAAGAAAACAGAGTTATAGTGTCCGCGACCTATCCTTCGAGTTAAATCTCCCCCGAAAAATGATTCACAGGTAGTTAGGAACACATGTCATGATAACAGCAGTGGAAATTTCGAAAAAGCTAGGCGTTAAAAGCGCGGCCTTTAGAAAAAGGAGGTGATCAGGAAAGACAAAGCACAATCTTAATTGGAATTATTCTCAAATGTGACATGACAAAGTAAGGAGGGTAAGGAGATGAGAAAGATTGTAACTATTGGTATTTGCACGGCTGTCTTGCTGATTGGATTTTCTTTCAATTCGGCGACGGCGGCCCAGGTTTCTTTAAGGTTTTCCGATTGGCATCTTACTGAAGACGTTTGGAATAAGTCTCTCAATGAAGCAATGGTAATATTCCACAAGCGTCATCCCAATGTCAAGGTAATCTTGGAGCCTGTCTCCTATAAGGATAAAGAGACAAAATACACGGTGGAGTCTGCGGCAGGTCGAGCGCCGGATGTTTTTCATGTCCATGCCTTTTCCCTCCCAATGTTTTTCAGCAAGGATTATGCCAAAGATTTAACGCCATTCATTGAAAAGGAACGACCTGGATTCCTGGATGCATGGTATCCGCTGCCAATCGAGTTGATGAAGCACAAGGGAAAAATGCATGCCATGCCCGGCGATTACATGACGATGGTCTTATTTTACAACACGGAGATGTTTAAGGCAGCCGGGTTAGATCCGAATAAACCGCCCAAGACTTGGGATGAGTTCCTGGAATATGCCAAGAAATTAACTCGCGACACCGATGGAGACGGAAAAGTTGACCAGTGGGGATTCGGTACTGTCGGTGCCAAGAGCCCGGGGTTTCCGCTCAGATTTGGCCCTTTTATCTGGAGTTTTGGAGCGGATTACCTGGCCCCAGACATGAAACGATCCACCCTGGATTCGCCCGAAGCCAAAGAGGCCTTTGCGTTTTTTGTCGAGCTTTACACAAAATATAAGGTTGTTCCACCGGGATTGACGGCCATGAATCCCCAAGAGGTTCGAACGCAACTTGCCCAGAAAAAGGTGGCCATGATCATGGGCTCTGGCTGGACGCCTCCCATTGTCAATAAGATCAATCCCGAGTTGAAAGCCTTTGAAGTATTAAAATGCGCCCCTGCTCCGGTGAAAAGAAAACAGGCGACTGCCATCTGGCTGAGTTCGTGGGTCATGAGTCCCAACACCAAGCACCCCAATCAGGCCTGGGAGTTGATGAAATTTATCACCAGCAAAGAAATAGAGTTGAAGTGGTTTGTGGATAATCGCGTCACCTCTTCTCGAAAGGATGTGAGTGGTGTCGCTCCGGAGATCCTGAAGGACAAGTTTGCCAGTGTCATGGCCTCCCAACTTCCCTATGGAATGGTGGAGCCCCAAATCAAGCAATGGCCAGAAATCATTGACACTTTCACCACTTCTCTCCAAGAGGCCATTGTAGGAATGAAGACGCCTCAAAAAGCCTTGGCCGAAGCTCACGAAAGAATCAACGCCATCCTGGCCAGATGAAAAATGTTATAAAGGTAAGCAAATCAGACTATCGGGAAAGGGGAGCTTCTCGCTCTCCTTTTCCGGGGTGAGAGCCCTTTTGAACCTTGGCATTCGTATAAAAGACCGCCATATGTGGGTGCTTTTTGTGCTCCCTGGGCTTTTGTTGCTGGTTCTAGTTCTGGGTTTTCCTGCCATCACAAGCCTCTCTTACAGCATCAAACCCGAAAAAGCCGGCACTGTCTCCTATACTCTTTCCAACTACGCGAACTTACTGAAAGATCCATTCTTTAACAAGACATTCTGGAATACAGCAATCTTCGTGTTTCTCAGTGTCGCCGCTCATATGATTGTCGGGCTGGCTGTTGCCATGATATTGAATAGCGCCCTGCCGGCGAAGCTGCTGTTTCGTTTGATCGCCTTACTCCCATGGGTGGTGCCCGATGTTGTGGCGGGAATCATCTGGAAATGGATGTGCGATCCCATTTATGGAGCCATCAATGACTTACTTCTGAAAATCGGACTGATTCATTCGCCGGTGGAATGGCTCTCAAATCCAAAACTAGCCTTATTCAGCGTAGTTTTTGTTAATCTCTGGCGAGGTTTCCCTTTTGTGATGTTGATCCTGCTGGCAGGACTTCAGGCTATTCCCCGGCAACTTTACGAAGCCGCAGCCATTGACGGAGCCTCCAAACTTCAGCTCTTTTTCCACATCACTATTCCAGGGCTGAGGAAAATGATCGCTGTCGCATTGGCATTGGATATAGTTTGGGAGGTCCGCCGCTTCGGCCTTATTCAGGCCATGACCCAAGGAGGACCCGGCATTTTGACAGAGGTTCTGTCGACTTACACGTACAAGCAGTATTTTCAATTTTTTCGATTTGAGTACGCTTCGGCAATCTCTGTAGTTATGACCATCGTTCTTTTGCTGGTTAGTCTCCCATATATCTGGATGATAAGCCAGGAAGAGTAAGATTGATGAACGCCACGTCCTTTCTTTTAAAAAATATCTTTTCCCAAACCATCGTTTGGATTTTTCTGATCGTGGTTTGTCTTTATTGCCTTTTTCCATTTGTCTGGATGCTCTCTACTTCTCTCAAAACCGAGGCGGAGGCTTTCCGCATTCCACCGACCTGGATACCCCTCAAACCCACGGTGGATAGTTATATTGGGATTTGGGTGAGAAAAAACTTTGGCATCTATTTCTTCAACAGCACCGTCATTTCTCTGTCCACAGCATTGTTGTCCACGTTTTTCGGTGCCTTGGCCGGTTATGGTTTTTCCAGATTTTATTTCAAAGGCCGGCGTTTTCTTATCGGTTTCTTTTTGGCAACCCAAATGCTACCCGGTGTCCTGCTGGTCGGCCCTTATTTCAAAATTCTCATCAAGGTCGGTCTTTACGACACCCGTACCGGTTTGATTATTGCTTTTTTAACCATCTGCCTTCCTTTTTCTACTTGGATGATGAAGGGTTTTATCGATAAGGTGCCCGTCGAGCTTGACCAGTCTGCCATGGTAGACGGATGCTCCAGAATGGGGGTTTTTTTTAAAATTGTTTTACCGATAGTTGCTCCAGGGATGGTTGCCACTATTCTTTTTGCTTTTCTTCTTGCATGGGGAGATCTTCTCTGGGCTCTATGCCTTACCAGTAGTGAACCCATGATTACCGTGACTTTGGGCATTGCCCGAACGGTGGGAGAGTTCAGGATCATCTGGCCCATGTTAATGGCCGGTTCTCTTGTAGGTGGAATGCCAGCAATTATTCTTTACATCTTCTTACAGCGACTCCTGGTTCAAGGCTTGACAGCAGGAGCCGTCAAGGAATAATGATTTTAAGCGGGGGAAACCCATATGACACTCGAAGGTCGCATTGCCCTGGTAACAGGCGCGGGGAGGGGGATTGGCAAGGCCATCGCGTTGGCTTTCGCTCGAGAAAATTCTCATGTGGTTATTAATGATATCTGCCCAAAAGAAGAGTTGGAGATGGTGGCAAGCGAGATCTCTGCCTCAGGAGTCCATAGTCTGGCCATACAGGCCGATGTAAGCCAATTTGATCAGGTAGAAGAGATGATTGCTCAGGTCGAAAAGACCTTTCAAAGGCTAGATATTTTGGTTAACAACGCTGGAATCATTCGAAGGGGAACTATTGAGACTGTCACTGAAGAGGATTGGGATCAGGTCATTAGTGTAAATCTGAAAGGAACTTTCAATTGCTGCAAAGCTGTGGTTGAAATCATGAAACGCCAGAGGATGGGGAAGATTATCAATGTTTCATCGATCGCCGGGAAGATGGGTGACATTGCATCTGCCCCGGGCTATGGGCCTTCAAAAGCCGCTATCGATGCCTTAACCAAAACATTGGCGCGGCAGTTAGCGCATTATGGGATCAACGTCAATGCAGTCGCTCCTCATGCGATTGAAACTAAAATGAGCGCCCAGTGGTCAGAGGAAAAACGGAAATCCATCATCGAAGCCATTCCTCTTAAGCGACTCGGTAAACCCGAGGATGTGGCCGAGGCCGTCCTATTTCTGGCATCGGATAAGGCCGATTTTATCACTGGAGAGATACTGGATGTAAACGGTGGGTTTCTTATGAATTGAGCGGCGAGATCATCTGTATCCGCCATATAGACGGAAAGGAGTTGACCGATTTTAAAACATTCAAGGATCATAAATCAATACTGAAAAAAATTGATACAGGGGCATCGAGATTGTTCAGATTCTCAAATCCCACTAAATGCCTTCTTTTAAAAAATCAAAAAGTGGTAAGAAAAGTCAAAATAACCAGCCTTCTTTTGGGAAAAATTTAGTGGTACTTTTCTATCCTTATCATCGGTGACAGTGCAGAACTTGGTTTTGCTTTAGGGAGCTCGTAGGCTGCGTTGAGGATAAATCAGATCGCCGCCGCCTCTAGCTCCTTTCACGTTTGATATTACATAGAGGGTCAGCACATCAGAGTTATGAAATAGAATTTTTAGATTAACACTCTTTCTTCCCGCTGAATTAGGCCAGAAGGCCATATCCATGATTCAAGTCCCTAATGGTGCTTTACTATAATGAATTCATTCTCCAGAACGGCGGATGTTCAGGAAAGTATAGTATTCAGCGGCCGGATCCAAACAACTGGCGCGCCATTGACTTTTCAGAGCTTGGGATCTATAGTTGATACACGCATTTATTTATGATTAGAGAGGTTAAATAATTATGGACGGGCCCATCCGTGTTGGAATTGTTGGCAGTCGTTTTGCTGCCGAGTTTCACTATGCGGCCTATCAGCGCGTTACGGGTATAGATGTTAAAGTGGTGGGTGTTACCTCGGTTACCAGAGAGCATCGTGAAAAGTTTGCAAAAGAACGGGGGATCAAGGCTTTTCAGTCCCTTGATGAGATGCTTCCCGAGGTGGATGTGGTGGACAATTGCACTCCGGGATATGCTCACGAACCTGTTTCTATCGCCGCTTTTGAAGCTGGAAAGCATGTTGTAGTTGAAAAACCTTTCACAGGTTATTTTGGCCCAACTGGAGATACGAGTTTTAAGGGGAATACCTTCCCGAAAGAAAAGATGATCGAGGAGGCGGTCGCCAGTGGCAGGCGCATCATTGCCGCCGCTTTGAAGGGCAAGAAAAAGCTGTGTTACGCAGAGAACTGGATTTACGCCCCGGCGGTGCAGAAGGAAGCCGAGATTATTGCCAAAACAAAAGGACAAATATTGTGGGCTCTGGGAGATCAGTCCCACTCAGGGAGCCCATCATCAGCGTACGGGATCTGGAGGCTTTCTGGAGGGGGATCGATTGTGGGCAAAAGCTGCCATCCGTTATCGGCTATCCTTTACCTGAAGCAAGTCGAGAGACTCGCCCGCAGCGGAAAGGCTATTCGACCAAAGGCAGTGAGTGCCCGGACTCATGAGATCACTCGAAATCCCGGGTTCATCGACAAGGGGTTCCTAAGAACCGACTACGAGGATATCGAGGACTACTGTCAAATCCATGTTGTTTTCGACGACGGGATGGTTGCCGACGTTTTCGCCTCAGAATTGGTCATGGGAGGTGTGCACAACTGGCTTGAGATCTTTGCCAACAACCATAGGGCCCGGTGCAACCTTAGCCCCATCAACGCAATGGAGCTTTACAACCCTGAGGAAAGCCAGCTTGCCGATGTCTACGTGGTGGAAAAGATTGGAACCAAGCAGGGCTGGTCCACTCCTGCCCCTGATGAAAGCTTCATGTTTGGCTATCCCCAGGAGATTCAAGACTTCATGGAAGCGATCGCAACCGGGCGAGAACCCAAGTCGGGTATGCTGGGGGCAAGCGATATCGTGGGGGTTCTTTATGCCGCCTACGTTTCGGCGGAGCGTAAAGGGGCTGAAGTGGAAATACCCCTCGATCCCGCACTCTAATCTGTGACCACGGAACCATATTCTGATACTAAGTTGCTTTCAAGGGAGTAACTACATGTTGACCTTTGCACCGATTATTTTTGGG
>CAZTAS010000317.1:0-6133 GCA_964611635.1 uncultured Thermodesulfobacteriota bacterium | reverse complement strand
TGATGCAGGAAAAAGGCTGAAGGATGGAGGTTATGAAAAAAATCCTTTTTCCTTTTCGGTAGGCGAGCTGCCCCAGACTCCTGAAAACCGATAATTCTGGTACTCTGCTCCGATGTCCATCCTGCTCCATGAGCGGCCGTCATAGCGCAGGATGCTACAGTCCTCGCCTACAGAAAATATGATAGACGGATCGCTTCCCCACAATGCCCACTGGGTCGGAAAACTGTCCCTTATTTGTTGCCATGGCCTGCCGACCTCTCCTGCTTCATATTCAATGATATACCCGTCAAGAACAGCGGAAAACGATCTGTCATTCCACACTCCTGTTCCGGATGGAATAGATTCGAGGCAATTCTCGCGATCGTTTGTCTCAAGACCATCATTCGGCTCCCCGCTGTTCCAGCTGGTGTACCCCCAGTGCTCGCCGGTAACCCATGCCCAGTTGCCGCCCGGCTCGCTCGCGTTGCTTGTTTGATATCCCCCTAACCAGAATGTGCCAGCAGGGAAATTGCTCCAGATAAATGCATTCTCTTCCGCACTGGTGATTGTGACAAGGTGACCTTGCAGACCATGGTGGGAACGCGTCCGCGCATCGTATTCGGCATCCGTCTATGTTCCAGTAAAGTACACGAGATCATACCAGTGGCCGTTGCCCCCTTCTTCAACTCGCCATTGCACAGGCGCCGCTGCTGCCTTGGCACTGATGGTCCAGGGGAGTGAGCACACTATGAGTGTGATACACGCTAATCATGACAGTTTCTTCATGATTCCCACCACCTTTTCATCTATTATGTTTCCAGCGTGCCAGAAATTATATAAATATCAACAATATTTATTGAGCGATTGCTGCTATCAAGGAAAAGAAATCAAAAGCCGAAAAAATTATAATTAGCATATGATATATAACAGCGCTCTCCGGTAAGCCATCATCGGCAATGGCAAGAAATGATGAATCCTTAGCAATTGAAATCAGCCACAGTATATTGGATTTATTGAATGTTGTTTAATGCTCTTAGAATTAAATGAATTCCTTATTCCTCCAATGACCGCATCAAGAACTCTTGCAACATCTTGCTCTATCTTCCCCATCGGGGATAAAAAGTTAGTATGAGAAGATATATTACCCTCTCAGCTTTGGATCCAATATGTCTCTAATTCCATCACCCAATAGGTTAAAACCCAGGACGGTAAGGAAAATTGCCAGCCCGGGGAAGGTCGAGACCCACCATTGATCAGGTAAGTAGTTTCTCCCTGCGGTGACCATGACTCCCCATTCTGGGGTTGGAGGTTGGGCACCGAGGCCAAGGAAGCCCAGGCTTGCAGCAGTTCTGATAATTGCTCCCATCTCTAAGGTTAACTGAATAATGACAGGCGAGAGACAACCCGGAAAGACATGCTGGAATAAGATGCGCAATCTATTAGCCCCCAACGCCCTCGCTGCCTCAACATAGTCCTCTTCCCGGAGTGCAATAGCCCTGCTCCGCGCAAGCCTGGCGAAGAAGGTCCATTCAGTCATTGAGATAGCAATTACGACATTCTCCAAGCTCGGCCCAAGAGCTGAGGAGATAGCCATCGCAAGGATAAGTTGAGGGAAGGCCATGCAGATATCCGTAAATCTCATTAGAAGGTTATCGATGGTGCCCCCAAAGTAGCCACAGAGTATACCAATCAAGGTCCCTGTTGAACCTGCGAGCGCACCAACTATTATCGCTATCTTTAAGGATATCCTAGCCCCATATAATAGCCTGCTTAAGATATCTCTGCCCAATTGGTCCGTGCCCAAAGGATGGGATGAGCTAAGCCCTCCCAGCTTCTTTAAGGGTTCGGTGCTCAAAGGGTCATAAGGGGATACATAAGGAGCCGCTATAGCTGTTATTATTAAAGCTATGATAATTATCAATCCGGTCAAGGAGAGCGGATTGCCTTTCAAGGCTCTCCACATATCCATAAGGAGTGAACTTTTCATCTTGTGAATTCTAACCGTATCTTATCTTTGGATTCAGAAAGGCATATGATATATCCACGATCAAGTTTGTCACAGCATAGAGCAATGCGATCAGGACGGTTGAGCCAACCACAGCAGGGAAGTCAATCGAGAGAAAGGCATTCGTGGCATAACGGCCCAGTCCCGGCCAGGCAAATATCGTCTCAGTGATCACCGAGCCCTCGAGAAGCCTGCCATAGGTGATTCCTGTTATGGTGGTGACCGGGAGCATTGCATTCTTCAAGGCATGTTTCATTATTACGATTCCCTCTCGAAGTCCTTTCGCCCTGGCAGTTTTAACATATTCTTCGCGCAGGACATCCAGCATGCTCGATCGGGTGATCCTCGATATCGCAGCGATTCCAAAGAAAGAGAGGGCAAAAGATGGCAAGACCAGATGCCTAAGGGCGCAGATAAAAGCGTCAGACCTGCCTGCCAATAAGCTATCTATAGTAATCAGGCCGGTAACTCTCGGAGGCCGGGTCATATAGTAAGGCAACTGACCAGCCCCGGGGAGCCATTCAAGCAGATAATAGAACAACAGGAGCATCAACAGACCTAACCAGAATACCGGCATGGAGATACCCACCAGGGCAGATATCCTTGAAAGATGGTCTGCTGATCCGCCGCTCTTCACGGCAGAGATGATTCCAAGGGAGATGCCAAATATTATGCTTAAAATCGTCGCTGAGGTGGCTAACTCTAAGGTTGCGGGAAAGAAATGGATTAAATCCTCCGATACAGGATTGCCCGTACTAATAGATATACCGAGATCGCCGTGGAACAGCCTCCAGATGTAAATAAGATACTGATCATACAAGGGCTTATCAAGGTTCCACTTGACTTTGACCTTCTCGATCAACTCAGGTGGTGCGTGGCCACCAAGCATAGCGGCGACAGGATCGGCCGGGATCGCATGGGAGATAAGGAAGACTAAAGTCATGACCCCAAACAGGACGAAGAGCATCCAAGCCAGCCTCTTTAGTATGTAGTAGGTTATCATATTCGCTGTCTCACTTAATCAATGAGTTAGAGGGCAATAACCTCTAATAATCGGGTTGTGGCGTAAAATATTCCCTCCTGGTTTACGATCACACCATAAACCAGGAGGGAACCATCAGTCTCACGTAAGCCTGTTCAATTCATTCTTTAGATACCGAGAAGAGTTCCGTGTAATACCACATCGGCGGTATCTCGAGGCCCTTCACGATACCCTTCATAGCAACTTGTCTCAATGGGTTGTGCAGCATGATATAGGGACCTTCCTCCAGGACAATCGCTTGGATGGCCTTGTACAGGTTCTCTCTCTTTTCGGTATCCTTCTCTCCAGCAGCTTGTTCCACCCAATCGCTGACACCACTTGGACAATACATGTTCCGCCAAGCTATCTGCCTGACTTTCGCTTCTGGCCCAGAGGTTTTGCAGTGGCCGAAAGGCGCAGCCTGACCACTCGGATCGGCATAGTCAACCCCCCAGCGGACTAGGACCATTTGTGTCTTCTGTGCCCTGTATAACTTTAGTAGCTCAGCATAGACCATAGCGGATACTTTAACGTCAATGTTGATCTTCTTCAGGTCTTCTTTGACCTGCGCCGCAATATCGGTATAGGGCAGATCCGTGCGGGTGAGCAGCTCGACTTTGAAGCCATCTTCGTAGCCAGCCTCTTTCATAAGTTGCTTAGCCTTATCGATATCCTTATGGTATAAGAGATCTAGATGGGAGAACATCCCCACTGGCATTATGGTATGGCATTTCAACGCCGCTCCTGCCATTATCCCTTTGGTTATGGCATCATAATCGATGGCATATCTAACGGCCTGCCTCACCTTCATATTGCTGAAAGGCTTATACCCGAGGTTCATTGCTCCGTAATGGTAGTAGAAGGTTGGAGTCTCTATCAATGAAATCCCAGCCTCACCCCTCAAAGCATTGATCATCTCTGGGAGGAGATTCCAAGCGATATCGATATCGCCCTTTATTAGGGCCAGCTTCTGCGCCGTTGGCTCAGGGAGGTCTTTGATGATAATCTGCTTGAGAGGCGGCTTGCCCCGCCAGTAATCGGGGAAGGCTTCGAGTACAATCCGATCCCTCTTAGCCCATTCCTTAAGGATGTAGGGGCCAGAGCCAGCGTCATGCTGCTTCAACCACTCGACTGCATATGGGTCATCGGCAGTTGCATGCTTTTTTACCACAGCGGGGTCTAAGATTGAAGCAATCCCTTGGTAGCCAAATACGGAGGCAATCAACATATCTCCTAAAGGCTGATTGGTGGTGATTGTTACAGTATATTCGTCGATTTTCTGAATCATCTCCGGTTTGGGCACGAATTGTTCAGTGATCCAAATCGGCGGCTCATGCCGCTTTAATGCCCTCCTCAATGAAAAGACAACAGCATCCGCGTTCACCGGATTTCCACTATGGAATTTCGCATTTTTCCTGATGTGGAAGGTCCAAGTCAGTCCATCCTTAGAGACCTCCCAAGACTCCGCTAGGCCGGGCTTAATCCTTTCAAAGGCGTCCTTCCCTCCAACGAAGTTCACCAACTGGTCGTACGTCTGCTCCAGCACGAATCCGCCCTCAAACTCGTATACTCTCGCCGGTGCGAAGTCAATAATCGGTTCATGGCTCATGCCGATGATCAACATGTTCTTAGGAACCTGGGCCATGCTAGGATTGATTAGCAGAGCCGCGACAAACAAGCTCAATAACCCTATCATAAACATACTTTTCATCTGATTCCCTCCTTCTTTTGTGAAAAAATCCTGTTACATAAGCCGTTTTCTTTAACTGTAGCCCTCTTATACCATCAAAACTTTTTCTTTAGAGGACTAAACCTGAGAGGATTCCATAACAATTCCTCATTAATCTGCACTATGCTTTCAGATCCTGCCCCCTCGATTCATGCGAGGTTACTTGGGACATAAATGCAAAAGCCTCTAAGGAGGTGAAAAAACCCCTTAGAGGCTGTGCATTGGCATCTTCTGAAAACCTACCTTCATAACCCTCTCCAAATGTTTGGGGTTATGTTGAAATCAGAATTCCCACCAGATACTAAACTTTATAGCCTTTTTTGGTAAAAATGTCAATATATTGTGGCTGAAGCACTAACCTTAAAATTGTAATTTGATTGCTATTAATCATTCACTCAGACCTCCTACGAAAAAATTCGGTTATATTATATATCATTATTCCTCTATAACAAAAATCATTATCATAAATTCTAAAAGATGTGAATTTCGGAATTAATCTCATCAATTCTGACTACTTCCCTGTCATTCCAGCTCTGGTGCATTCTTTTTAAGATAAAATTCTTGTCTTAAATCTCTTGAGGCAGTGCAAACATTTCTTGAGTCTAACCTTTCCATCCATTCGTTCTCGATATCCTTTCCAGACTGTTCATGTTGATTTGCAATAGGGGCATTTATGTTTTCTTGCCAATGTTGAATCACCTCAACTTTAGGAAAATAAAAATGATTTATAAATGATACGGAAAAATGAGGACAATAACTTTTTTCTTATCGGGGAAAGCTATAAACCCAAAGTTTGCATTTGAAAATCCTCTTCCTATACGTTCTTGATTTTTCTGGGTGATGCGGGCTTTGTCATTTGCATGATCAATAGGGATGAGGTTTTTCAGGGAATCCTTTTATCCGCCCCATTCAGTATAAAGGCCTTCAAAAGTCCCTCCAAATTTGCTATGCTGTTTCAAAGGCAATGCAGCTCAACTTGTTGGAAATTAAGGATATTTTCTCCAAGAAGTAGCTGAGTTTTGCCCACAATTTTCAATCTCGAAATGCAAACTCTGGGATTATTTATGGTGGGCACAATCGCATGAACCACCCTCAATCAGCAGGAGGCTCGGGCCTCCCACCAATGAAAAACCATAGCCGTGACGGCCATGCAGTGGCTATGTTGACACAAACTTTGGTTTACTGCAGGCCACGGCAAGGGCCAGCCAGCGGTTCCAGGGGCGCTCAGCGAGGGTCAAGAGGGAGGTTGAGAGGTAAACAAGCACTGTGACATTTATGGGAGCAAGATTTAAAACGATGGAATATTAGCACTCCTCATCTATCCCAAGCGTTGAATATAATATGTGGTTCATCCGGAATTTGCGTACTTTAGCTCTTGAAAATTTGTGGACAATCAGGT
>CAZTAS010000316.1:0-6143 GCA_964611635.1 uncultured Thermodesulfobacteriota bacterium | reverse complement strand
CTTCAGTGGGATCATGCATGGCATGGACGCGGCCAAGTTCCACTGCGGTGAGGGCATCTCTAACAACACTGATGCCCGGGTTATAAAGGTAGTTACGGGCCCTCCGGATCAATTCGGGTGTGTGGGACTTCAGCAACTCATCTTCTTTTTCTCTGGCGATAATGGAAGTGGCTTCAATTGCAATGCCCTTGGTGAGGAGTATTTTATCTCCCACGTTGGCCCCGGCGGTTGTGATAAGCCGCTCCTTTGCAACCTCTCCCAGCATGGTTCCGGCAATAATTGGGCGATCCAGGCCGATGGTGATCTCCGTGTGGCCTCCAACGAGGGAGATTCCCAAAGTGTCGCAGGCGGAGCACAGGTCTTTAAAAATACCCTCAGCCATCTCCTGATCGGCATCAAGTTCGGGTAAAAGGATGGTGGCGAGAAACCATTGTGGGCGTGCACCCATGGTGGCGATATCGTTGGCATTGACCTGAACGGCGTAAAAGCCTATGGAATCCGCAACAAAGGTGATCGGGTCGCTCTTGACCACCAGATAGTTGTGTCCGAAATCGATGACCGCCGCATCTTCTCCCAATCTTGGCCCCACCACAACCCTAGGGTCTTGCTGAGGATGTGCTTCCAGTAATCGCCCCAGGATATCAAGGGGAACTTTCCCGGGGAGAAATTTCGTGCTCATAATGCTCAATCTCCCTCACGCACCGTAATCTTTGCCTTAAGTTTCGCGGTAAATTCTATTGTATGAGGATAATTGCATTTAAGGCATTACCAGTGTATCATTTTAATTAATATGATAGCAACTCTAACGGTATTCGTAGTTCAAATTCAATCATTGGAGTGATTTCTAATCCTTGTTTTAGCCTTTGCGGATACTTGTGGAAAAAGCAGGAGGACACATGAAGCTGACAGAAGACCTTTACGCATATCCCTGGGAAAGCTATTATGAGAATAATTGCAACTCATATGTGATCGGGGGGGATTTCCCTGTCCTCATTGATCCCGGACACAGCCATTTACTTGGCAATCTGTTGAGCGGCATGGAAAAAGATGGATTCTCGAAGGAATCCATCCGATGCATCATCGCGACACATGGCCACCCGGACCACTTCGAAGGCGTGCAGGATTTTATGGAGCTACCCGTCAAGATCGGTATATCAAAGGCCGAGGAGGATTATCTGCGTCAGACAGGCTCAGCATTCTACCGGGCATTTGGAAGCGAATTGCCCAGATTTCGCGTGGACTTTTACCTTGAAGAAGGGGAGTTAGTTCTGGGCCACAACCACTTCCAGGTTATTCATACACCAGGGCATACCCCGGGCGAAATTTGCCTTTACTGGAAGGAGAAGAAAGCCCTATTCAGCGGTGATGTGATCTTCGCTCAAAGCGTAGGCCGCACGGACTTCCCCGGGGGGAGCGGTCAGCAGCTTCGAGAGAGCATCGACCGGCTGGCGCAACTGGAAACCGAGATCCTGCTGCCCGGTCACATGGGAGTGTTAAAGGGAGCGGACGTTATAAATCGGAACTTCGAGATTATTCGCTCCTCATTTTTTCCCATGATGTAACCAATCGATCCACGGCATCTTTGAGGCGAGGGCCGTAGTTTTCTTCCAGCTCTTTCCGCTGCTCAAGCCACTTTGGGTTGTCATCGACCGCGGGCTTTACAGCGGGTCCGGAAATTCCCCCTCGGGCTAATTCCTGTAAAAGCTCATTTCCTACCAGGTCTCGCACCTCGTTTCGGCGGGCCTCATATTCTTCCAGGATAGACTGAATATCATCCACAAGGGATGTGAGCACCTGCGCCTGGCCGACCAGAGCTTGCAGGCCGTCCAGTGCACGGGAATTGTTCGCATCTATTTTCAGGGATTCCGCAAGCACCTCTAGGGCAGGCATGAGAGCTTCTTCTGACAGGCTTTCCATAAGACGACTCAGCGATGTTTCTCCCCTGAGATATGGGATAACTAGAAGGCGAACCTCGCGCCTGATCTTTTCTTTTCGAGCGCGGTCTTTTTCATTGGGAGTCAGGCTCATTCCCCGAGTTTTTTCCATAATCAAATCTATGGTGCTTTTGACTTCGCTCATTAATTCCCCCCAATTCCGTGATGATAGCTATACACCTTCATCCAGCACCCTGAGAGTACGCATCCGATTTATGGCTGCCGCCACCTCGAAGCTGCGCACCATGGCCAGATTCCCAGGCCGCCCGGAAGTCAGCACGTCCATTCCATTTCGCTGGATGTCAGCCATGACCCGGTTAAGCCCTTCCTGCAGGGTGAGCTGGTGTCCAGCATACCGGCGCGAATAATAAAGAATGATTTCACCAATGGCCCGTGTTTGGCCCATATGAATGAGCTGTTCCACCGCTGACAGATCGACCGGGGTCCGTCCGAAAACCAAGTTGTCCACTGTCCGAACATCTATCTTGACCTCTCGGCGCCCTCTGCTGGGATCGAAGCTTTCTGGATACATCCTCCTTCCAGGAATATTTCCAAAATGTTGGCCTCCCTCGGACTTTCGTCGCGTGCGATGTTTTGTGACTATCTCGTTCGCCCTCTGGGTGACATCCTTGGGTATATAATCATCCATCATCAACACGGTATGAGCAACATCAAAGTAATCGCCGGAGCCGCCCATCACCATGATGGTGGAAACACCATACTCGTTGTAGAGCTGGCGCACCTTGTCCACGAAGGGCGTGATGGGCTCTTTTTCTTTGGAAACCAGCTCTTGCATCCGTTCATCGCGAATCATGAAATTTGTGGCGGAAGTGTCCTCGTCAATGAGCAGAAGGCGGGCCCCCATCTCCAGGGCTTCCATGATATTGGTGGCTTGGGATGTGCTGCCGCTGGCATTGTCGGTGCAAAAGCGGGCGGTATTCTTACCGAATGGAAGGTTTCGAATAAAGGGGCTGATATCCACCTTTTCGATCCTGCGGCCGTCCTCTGCTCTGATTTGCACGGCTTCGGGAAGGCATACGACCCTCTCGCGGCCATCTCCAGGGATGTAATTATAGATTCCGCAGGCCAGCGCGTTCATGAGTGTGGATTTACCATGGAATCCCCCACCGACAATAAGTGTGACCCCTCGGGGTATTCCCATTCCCCTCACCTGTCGCTCGCTGGGAGTCATCATCTCAACCTCAAGGCTCGGAGGAGATTGAAAAAGAACCAATGGCGTGCCCCTGGAGTCGCTGGCCTCCAGGGGGCGATCGTCGATTCCACTGCGTCTGGGAAGAACTGCCCCGTTGGCCACAAAGGCCACCAGCCCCATCCGGTCCAGCTCTTGACGGAGGGCTTCCTGATCTTCCACAACGCGAATGTGCTCGGCCAATTGATCTGCCTTGAGATTCTGGTAAACCAGCGCTGATTCCACCAGCCTTGGCAGCTCGGTGAAAAGCATTTCCTCTGCCTCTCGGCCAAGGATTGTGCGGCCGGCTGCCGGCAGCCCCATCACAAACCGCACCTCAACGGCCTCACTGTTGACAAAGGCCGAAGTACGCGCCAGTACTTCCTGTCCTGGAACCAGTATGCCTATTAATCCGCTATGGCCGATCCCGCGATTCCCCTTACAATGGCGTCGAATGGCCGCATGAAATTCGCGGGTCAGATAATCTTCCAAGGCCGTGCGTCGGATGGCGTTGGAGTAAAATTCCTCGGGAAATCCCCCTACTTTCTGGGAGACACGGATTCGGAGGCGTGAGGGCGTTGCAAAGGGATCGCCCTGCACGTGATCTATGTGAAGGGTGAAGCGCCGAAAGTCATACGCCCCTTCAATTTCCTTATAAGCCTTATATCCTCTTCTATCGATCCGCCGCAACTTTTGGCGAAGATCTCCGATGGCGAGCACTCTAAGGTCCCTCAAATAAAAGGTGCCGGGAGAATTTGCCCTTTCGGGCACTCCTCGGCACCTGCCTCTAACTGCAATGCAGGCTGTATATCAAGCCTCAATGACCATTTTTTCCATAGCTGTGATGATGAGTGGAGGGGATTTGGTCATCTCATGGGCTTTTTTAAGAGCAGAAGCGTGGATTTTATCCATTTTCTCATCCGAGTGCGTGGGTTCGTGGTGGGTGAGGGCGAGCTTTTTCGCCCCGGCTCTCACCGCGAGATCGATCACTTGATTCGTGGAAGCATGACCCCATCCTACATGATCTTTATACTCTTCCGGCGTGTAAGTAGCGTCGCAAATCAGCAAGTCCACATCCCGGACAAAGTCAACAACATCCTGGTTCAATTTATTCACAATTGCATCCATCTTTGAGAGCTGATCCTCATCCTTCTCCGTGCCCTGTAATCGATTGATGTTGTAATATGGCTCATGATCTCCTGTAAAAAATACTGACTTACCTTTATAGCTTATCCTATAACCCAGGTCCAGAACCGGATGATTCATATATCGGGTGGAGATCTGGATGTCGTTGATCGAGAAGTTGGTCTCCTTGATATCATGAAAATTCAGGCTGGCAGCCATTTGAGCCTGGGTAATGGGAAAGAATGAGTAATCCATCTGGCTGGAGAATATTTGCTCCAGCGTTCGGTCTTTAAGAGGTGTACCATAAACATCGATTGTATTTTGCTGGATAAACGCAGTAGGGAAGAAAGGAAAACCATTAATATGATCCCAATGTGTATGTGTAATGAGAAGGACAATATGCAAGGGGTCTCCCTGATTCGTTAGGTTATGACCCAGCTCACGGATCCCTGTTCCTGCGTCCAGGATGATCAATGTCTCACCGGCTCTGACCTCAATGCACGTCGTGTTTCCTCCATATCGCACCGTTGTGGGCCCGGGCGTTGGAACTGATCCCCTGACCCCCCAGAACTTCACCTTCATACCTTTATCCCTTTATATTGAAACACCTGATCTTGTTCCCAATTAAGAGTGTTTAACATAACTGGAGACGAACATCAAATCAAAAAGTGTTGGGCACGGAAATAAAAATTGCTTTTCACAGAGAATCGATACACATGCACTAACTTTTCTATTTCTACTTTGCAATTTAACAGGAGATAGGTTTATTGGCAATACCCATCTTATTGGAGTCTAAACTATCCCTTTCCCAAGCGTTCGCCCTGTCCGTTTTTCCCGGTAAATAAGGATTAGATTGCGGACGTATATAAGCGTTCCTGTTGATTGACCCACGATGAACACGGGGTCCCGGCGTTGGATGGCGTAAGTAAGGAGAATCAGGCTTCCGATAATGCTGAAGTACCAAAAAGCAACGGGAATAACACTTTTCCCCTTCCTCTCGCTGACGATCCACTGACAGAGAAACCGCATGAAAAAAAAGAATTGGCCTACAAAACCGAATGCTACCCAAAATGAATTGATCATCACCATTCCTCTTCAATCTGATAGTGGATGTGCCGGTCGATCATCCAGCGGACGGCCATCAGATCTCGCAGTGCCCGAAAGAGCCGATTTCCGATGCCATACTTGGTCTTTCCCCGCAGGCGCGGCCTGTGGTTGACAGGAATTTGGGCGATCATGTATCCCTCCAGGCGAAACAAAGTGGGAAAGAACCGATGCATTCCATGGTAAAATTTGATATTTTTCAGGCACTCTTTTTTAAAGGCCCGGATCGAACAACCCACATCGATGGTGTCATCATGAGTGAATTTGCGCCGAACTCCATTGGCAATGCTGGAAGAGAGTCGCCTCACCCAGGAATCCATCCGCCTTGCGCGGTAACCGCAAACCATGTCCGCATTCTCCAGACCTTCCAAAAGATGGGGGATATCGCCCGGGTCATTTTGTAGATCACCATCCATGGTTACCACGATCTCACCTCGTGCCCGTCGAAAACCGGCCTCAAAGGCGGCCATCTGGCCGCGGTTCTCGCGAAACTTGACTGCTCCTATGAAAGGATATTCCTTGCGGGCCTTCTTGATGATCTCATAAGAACCATCCGTTGACCCGTCATCCACGAAAACAAGCTCAAAGGGATACGGGAGGGATTCCATCACTTGCTTTGTTTCCATGATCAAAGGAAGCACATTGGGCGCTTCGTCCTTGATGGGAACCACGATGGATATCATTGGGAGTATGCTGTTCATGGTGCTGTTTGAGAAAGGAAAAATGAAAAATATATTAAATGACTATTGACTTCCTTCAGCATATTCTGTATATTGTGGATATTAATTTCT
>CAZTAS010000315.1:0-6174 GCA_964611635.1 uncultured Thermodesulfobacteriota bacterium | reverse complement strand
GGCTTGGAACAGCATTGGTTGTCTCCAGAGTTAGTTTTACAATAATACTTTTTTTTCAGGAGGTAATCGATCAGGAACATGGTCCATTGCGCTTGTCTTCAGATCAACATCCAACCGATAAACCTGTTCGTCCGCTGCGACTATACGAAGACTATTGGTTACCGGATCATAAGCATTTCTCAGATATAATTTCACATTTTCTCCCAGCCTTGGATTGCGTTTAAGTATTTCTTGCTCTGTTGCGATGAACCCCGGCTTGACCAAATCCAGCAGCTGAATGCCTGCCTGCTTACAGTATCCCCAGGCCTTGTTGTGATCAGCAGCATATAATCTATAATGAAGTTTCCTGGACATGATGACCGACCCTAAAACTTCCCCTGTCTGTAAATCATAGGCCTTAAGATGTTCTTTATAATGAGTGACACTCCTTCCACCACCACGTTCAAATGAAAACCATACGGTTAACTGGGGCACGCTGTTTTCATTAAAGAAGAAAAATTCTTTTATTTCTCCCTCATAAACAATGGGTGAGCATGAGAAAGTACCAACAAAGCCTATTAACATTGATATAGTTAAAATGGCACGGCCGCCAGATAAAAGCTTAATAATTCTTATGGAAGAATTAAAATATCTACTTTGCCACATAACATATCTCATAGATAGCTCAAAAATAATCAATCCGGCCTAAAATCTCACCTGTGTCCCGATCAACTCTCAAAGCAGTAAGGGTAAATTCAGCCTTACTTACAAATACAAACATTTCATTATTATGGCAGGTTACAGAATAAGCTCTGAATTTTTCATGTCCCATAAGCTGGTGCAGGTTGTGTTGTATAATAATTTCTCCATTTTCATTTACATAAGACAGCAAACAATCTCCGGCCGGGAGATATTTCGGCATCGCAAGTATGGGATTCCTTTTCCGGGCAGTCCAATGCATTACCCAGGCCTTATCCAATGACCTGACTTCTTCCCCCATTCTGCTGACCATTTCCGGCTTAATCAGTACAGCCCGGTTTGGTGAGAGAGGGGCATCTTTAGCTTTGAGGGCCTTTCCTACCACTCCAATGGGGAGATATACAAAATCCCACTCTCGATAAGGCGGAAGAGAATCTTTTTCAACAGATTCTTCGGGATGATTGGGAACATCTTTGGCTGGAACAGCCTTAAGGTCTGTTCCTATCTCGTAAATCTCACCCCAGGTCGTAACGACTTTGATGCCCTTTGTCCGGGGATTAAACACATAATCATACCTGCCGGGAGCAAGGTCGATGATATTTCCCAGCTGGGGATTGCGTCTTAGGATTTCCTCTGTATCAAAAAGCACTTTAGGTTCGTATAAATCCAGCAATTCTACTCCATATCCGTACCGATATCCCCAGGCTCGGTTATTATCAATAAATCCGAATATTTCATAATTTTCAAGACCAGTGTCTGTAGCCAAATCGATGTTGCCACACCGCTTCCCCGTTTTAAAATCATAGCTTTTTAGCAGATGTGAATATACCGATCCCATGGTTACAAACCCCTCTTGAACAAAACTGACAACCAGTCTTGTGTTATTATCTTTTTGAAAAATATAGAGTTTGTTCAGCTTGCCGTTACATAGGTAAGTATATAGAAAAATGGGAATCAATACGCAAAGCAGTGGAACGGATAGAAATAATATAATTAAAAAAATTTTATACCACCATTTTTCCTTTGCCTTCAGCCGTTTTTTTACCATATAAGCAAGACCGTAGGCTATCATGAAAAACAGTGCAAAGCAGACGATGGTGCTAATCAAAGTAATAGAATTTTGATAATAGCCCAAATAATAGTTCATATCTTGAGAGTCCAAAGTTATAATAATTTTTCGTAATAATTTACCGTGAATGTGGAGTCAAGTCGTAGGTGACGAGCCTTTGGAACGTTAGTTCCGAAAGGTTAGGGGCCTACCGAACTCAAACGACTGGTTGGCTAGCGGCCTGCGGCCACGCCAAGCAGTCGGGTGACAGCGACGGCTCAACTCCACATTGCCGCAGGCGGCGCCAACGTTATGGTCACCTGCCGTGGCTTGTCTACGGTCAGGTGCACCCAGTGGTTTGACATCCGGTCTTATCATCTTAACAAGTATAAGTCCCAATTCAACAGTACGCCGCAGACAAAAATGCACGGATATTTTCGACTGGAGTTCCAGACAGAATGGTAGCGTCTGCCTGACCAATAATGTGGCGTTTGCCCTTGCTCTGTTCAATGATATCGTGAACAGCAGCCTCTATTTGCTCAGGCGTACCATTCTTAAGCAACTCGAGAGCAAGATTCCCCTTTGATATTATACCGGGATCCAGATATCCCAAAGACTCTTTTAGGGTGTAATTGTCGCCGCATGGAGGAGAGGAAAACGTCTCAAACCACGTTGGCCTGATTGAATTTATACGTCCTGTCTCAAGAAGCTGCCGGCTGTGCCCACAGATATGGTAGCTGGAGAAAGCACCTAAAGACCGAACAAAATCAGCCGTCTCCCGCGCAAATGGTATGATCGCCTCATCGAAGATCTTGGGACTTAAAAGCTCGAGTCCTGCGGATCCCATTTGAAAAAGCTCGCAACCCATTGTCACCAGGTGTTCAACCACAGCCATATTTGCCGCATGAACGTTTCTGATTGACTTCAAGTATCGTTTCCGGAAATCATAAAACAACAGCGGCATGTCCGGATAGTGGACGAGATAATAGCATTCGAATGCAGTCAATAGCACAGTTCCGAACATCCACTCCCGTCCTTCACGAGCAGGAAACTGTGCGGTAATCCCACGGGCATATTCTGCAGCATTTGCCTTGATGCAATCAGCATAGTAATCTACCAAGTCGAAGTCTGCCGCCGAGGAAATTGCAGTTTCTATAAGCCACGGCGTGGTTCCCTTCTTCTCTGCGATCACGCGACGTTTCGTCCCGCCGGGGATCGTGAGGGTTTCCTCAAACAGACGTTCCTCACCAGTGTCTTTGAGGAAGTTTCTTTTCCATTTGAGATCTCTGAGGATTTGTTCGGGGAGAATGAAAGCCGAAAGGGCTGCATCGCTGGGAAACGCTTTGAGAAAGGCCATATTGTCTTCTATGGTCGGGTATCCTCCCTCTTTTCCCGAAAACTCAGCGGCATAACTTGAAGGATCTAGAATAGCAAAGTTCCTTTCTTTAGATCCTCCTGCCAAGAAGCGTCGGAAACTCTGCATAGAGTTGTGCTCCTCTGTGGATCTATTGTTCATATTCGTTTTATGATTTCTCATCAACCATTTTCCTTTGTTTTGCACGCTGATAATATTGTGTGTTATTATTTCTTGGATGTCGAGTCGCGCCACTGTGCGAAATCCTCTTCACGAAACGAGAACCACCCCTTGGATTCCGTCCATAATCTATATGGCGGTCGCAGAGATGCATCACATTGATCCCATCGCACGGAGAAATAGAGAATGAGAATAATCCTCGCTTTAGCGGCAAACCTGCTTCATCCAGGCAAAGAGCTCATCCAGGTCATAATCACCGCCATGTCCTTGATCCCAAGGCATCGTAAAGTCAACGTTGAGGCCATTGTTCTGTAGTTTAGTGGCCAGGATGACCGGGATGGCGAGGGATGTGTCTCGGTCAATGGCGCCATGGCGGATCCGCCAGTACTGAGCCGTAGAGGTCCCCTTGGTGCCAATGTAGTTCATCGGGTTCATCATCTTTACAATTGCCGCATCTGCAAGGGAATGATCCGTACTGTTATTCTTGCCGAACTGCGTGAAGTGCTGGTTGTCGGTTGTTGTAGTACCGAACAGGTTGTTCTCAGGGGATCTCAACTCCAGCCAATCAAAAGCCGGAGCGGGCTTCATTCTGGTAGCGTATACGGTGAATTTGGCGAAGTCAATATCATTGACGATTCCGTCTTTTACTGTTATCCAAGTCAGGTCAGACAAATCTTTGCCACTATTCAAAGCGTTTTGTGCCGAGGCGATCAAGAAGGATTTGACGTAGTCTTTGAAAGTCCCCTCTCCGCTTGCGTCCAGTGTCAACTCAGTCCCGTCAGTTTTTTTCAGCCCCAAGCTATTCAAGTATGCTGGGAATAGCGCTTTCAACTGGTCAGAAACTCTGATCTGCCCTGCATTCATGGTGCCCTTGTTCCCCCAACAATCGTAATCGTTTATACCGTTAAACAACCACTCGTAGGCTGCATCCGCGTTATCAAGATTCGTAATGGGACAGTAACAGGATGCAGCAAAGATATCATCACGTTCATTGGCTGCGCCAATTGCCTTCAGATAAGGCTCATAATCCTCACTGTTACCGGTCGCACCAAGCAACGAGGAAAGTGCTCCCCCAGCGCTGGTGCCATTGGATATAATTTTCTCGGCGTTGCCTGGCATGGTTTTGCTGTTATAACGCAGATATCGAACAGCCGCTTTAAGGTCAACGATACAAGCGGGTGCTTTGCCAGTATAAAGACCACTTTCATCCTGCAATGTGCGACCACGTGCACCGGGTGAGGCAACAACATAACCCTTTGATAGGGCTACGGCAATCGCGTTGGGGTGATTTCTCCTATTCAGACCAGGGCGCCCAGGATTTCCAGGCATGAACCCGCCGACCATATTCGGGAAGAAAATAGGCGCTGTCTCCGCAGTATGGGCGCCGATGGCCTTTCCTTCGTAATACTCCGCAGGAACATAGAAATTCATACGCTGATATTTGGGGTCAACAGGATTCGACACATAGACGATGCCTTCATAAGCACGGTAGGTGATGGTTTGCTTGCCTAATGTTAAGGTTTTCATAGTGAATCCTTTGGCATCGAATACCAAGCTATATCCACGGGGGGCACTTGAGCTTACGCGCCAAGTAGTCAATAATATAACCAGAATACTTAATATCTGAAGAACAGCAAAGCATCTGCAAGTTTCTGAGTTTGGCACTTGTTCTTCTCTTAGGAAATGATTGACATTATACTTTGGAATTGGTACCTTAGCAGGTTTTTTATGTCGCGCTAACGCCGCAAATCAGCGACTGCGATAGCAGTCCGCTGAATTCGCTTGTTAGCAAATTTTTTACGGCTGTACTGTTTTTGCACCGTTCCGTTTAAGTATTGATATAATTTTACTTGACACTGATTTAGTTGCTGCACCTTGGAGAATAAGGAAACATATACTTCTATTGCCAAATTGAAGGGACGTCCCTGTAATGGGTTGTGTATGTATTTGTGCCGTTGAATCCTTATCATGAAGGTCAATATAAAACCAAATCCCATCTTTGTCAGGATTTGGCACACCAGATGTCCAACCAACAGTGTGTTCAGACTTGTGGGTATGGTAGTCATAGGCAATCTTTAGATTTTCAATATCAACATTCTTACTTATTGAGAATTCTCTAAGCTGAGGGTATTTTCCCTTCAATTTGATTATTTCATTTGAAACTCTCTTAACGAATTCGTGATACTTCGATTCGTCTGCCAAGCTGGCCTCCTTACCAACCAAAATGAATATTACCGCAAGTATTAAAAGTAATTTTCGATTATATGCGTTATGTAACAACTTTTTATCTTTTCAATTTGGCTAACGTGTGGAGTCAGGTGCGGGCCTCCCCGTCGCCTGCACTCCGTGGTTCGCAGATCCCGTACTCCATGTATTCCCGTTCCAGGACAAATCCGGCCTTCTCCGCGGTTCGCCATGAGGCCACGTTCGTCTCGTGGCAGTGCCAACCCACCGATTGCATTCCGAGCGAGAAAGCCAGTCGGATGGCGCTGTTGGCTGTGAACGAGCCCAATCCTTTCCGACGCCAGTCGCGTGCTGTGTGGATGCCAATCTCGCAGGTGCCATTGACGACGCAGTCCGCGACCGACCACGCCGCTACTTCGTTGCCACAGACGGCTGCCACGCCAAAACCGGAATTCAGGAAATGCCCCCTGGACCGCCAATTGTTCCGGATCCAGCCCTCCAGGTGCCGGGGTCTCGCGAGATCTTCGTCGTGAAGGAATTCGTCGTCAATTCGCCGCAGCACCGTGCCATCCGGCGTCGGGAGAACGGGAAGGCTCTTACAGTCACCACACAGGTAGTGCCGACGGGCGAGGCGTGCGACCGGGTAATCCCCTGCGATCCTACCCAACTGTACTGTCCAGCGGGGAGAAGAGAAGACCATGACCACATGCCAGGCGAGCATGCCTAGCGC
>CAZTAS010000314.1:0-6211 GCA_964611635.1 uncultured Thermodesulfobacteriota bacterium | reverse complement strand
AGCGGGTCCCGGACCCAGTGATCCTTGATACCTTCCACAACTTCCTGACGGTACTCTTCTAAGTCTTCCAGGCCGCCAGGGAAACATCGGTGTATCATGGGCTCACCAAAAGGATTTTCCACCACAATGCACATACTGCAATCCTTGCTTGGTGGATCCAGATATGCCCCCGATTCATCCCTGCGGTCATAGTCTGTGCGAATCTCGCACCCTTTCTCCCACAGCTCCAGCAAGGATCGCTCCCACGCCTCGGCCAGAGTGGGGCCGGAAACCATCAAGACAGGAATATTGGCCGCCATTTTACTCCTTTTCCCTTAAAAATTATTTCAGCGAATCCGAAATAATTCTTTCCTTATATGGTTACGTAAATCCTTTCTCTGGAAAAGACTTCCCCGAAAATTTGTAATTCTGGTATCTTATCTATAATAGCATTTGAGTCTTAATAAATATTTTTGTGAATATATGATGATTTCAGGTTGAACGGGCTTTAAACAACTCTAAATACCCATTTTAGCACCAACCCGAATAAGATGGAAACCCCTAAAACGTAAAACAGCCAATTACCACCCATATCACCCAGGGGCCGGATGGGGCGATATAGGACCCCGATCCTTGCCAGTGTTCCGTCCGGGGGCAGAGGTTTCCCCTTGTGAAATAGAAAATTGTACTTTTCCCGGACCGGAGAGATCCGGGTAGGCCGCTGCCCGGCCACCACTTCATGGGCCACCAATTGGGAACCGGTCCGAATCCTGAAGGGGAGCCTTCCGGCCTCATGTACAGCCAAACGCCAGCCCCAAGCTCTATCCTTTCGGAATGTCTCCACAACCTCCAGCCCTCTGGAAGGGATCAGCGCTAGCTCTATTGGAGTATCGCGTCTGGATGAATCCAGTTCTGCCATCACCACCACAGTCTCGCCTGGGCGAACCGGATATGCCTGGAAAAAGGGCTCTGTCTGGGCCAGGATGATCAGCGCAGGGACAATGCATGCAAAGGCAGGTATCATACTGTGCCACATAGAGCGCAATTGTAAACCCATGAGGTTTCCGAGCAGTCGGAGTGTGCGCCTGGAGTCCTCTCGGTAGAGACGTATCTCCATCCTGAGGGTACGAATTTCTTCGCGGATGGCCATTCGCTTTCCACTGTGGCCGGCGAATCTGAAAATGAGCAATGTCAATGCACCCAGGGCCAGGGATATAATGGTTAGACCAACAATGGGTGATCGGCCTAGCAGTGGTGCGTAAAGAAAATCGAAAAGCTTATCCAGAAAGTTTAAGAGTTTCAATTCAAATCGGCTATATTCAACGCCTCTATTAATCTATGGGCGGCAAAGTTTTATATCAAGAGATGTAGCCCAGTCCCTGAAGTTGTTTTTTAATTTCATTTTCCTCTCGAGGCTCAGGAGGTCTTCGTCTGGCAAGGTCACGTCGTACCAGATCTGTTATATAATCTTCCACAGTCTTGTGTCCTGTTGTGGGAAGAATCTGATGAATATCATTGAATAAGTCTTTCGGGAACTTGATTTTTTTCGATCCCAACATGGCGGTTAGCTCATTACCATTTCTACATACGGTTAAATTAACATATTACATGGTCCATGGATTCCACAAGCATTCAAATTGTGAGCTGGTGAATCCCAGTTACAGCAGCGAGGCGCCGTCCATGGCCTCTGGAGTGGGTATCCCGAACTGTCGAAGGATAGTTGGGGCGATATCTATTATGCGAGGCCGGGCCACGTTTAACGGACGGTTACATAACAGCACGCCAGGGACCAACTCCGGGTCCGCGCAGTGATCTCCACTCCAGGCCTTGGGGTTATCCTCCACGGGCAGTGTCCCCATGCTACCCAACGCTGTCTGCCAGGAGATACGGTAGCCTCGTTCACACCCCACAATAAGATCCGGGGCATTCTCCACATAAGGACCAGCATATACCTCCTCGCGACGAAATATCCTTCGAATGGGCCGCATTCCAGTAGCCGAATCAGTCCATGCCTCCAGTCCGTTGATAATCCGATCCCGAATGGATTCCACCTCCCAGGGAGGGACTATGCCGTTAGGCTCCCGCCCCGCCCGGTTAATATAAATACCGGCGAGCCCCATTGCAAAAGCACTAGTCCTTTTCCAGTCCACACCGTGGAAAAAGTGGGACATATCATCTTCGCATGAAAGAGCCATGAGTCCCTCCTGAACCAGCCAACGATTCAGGTGCACCGCGCGGCTGAAAGCCTGAAACCCATGATCTGAGAGCACAATCAGGAGGGTTTTGTCGCCCAGCGTATCGAGAACCTGGCCAAGCAAACGATCCAGCCGACGGTAAAGATCAAGAAAAATTTCCCCATAACCGGGCATATCGCCCGTAGCCCAGAACATGTGCTGGATTCGATCGGGTAAATCGAATATACATGTGAGAACACCATACCGGAAATGCCTCAATTCGTGAAAGAGCATCTTCCGCCTTTCTTCCATGAGATCATAGCATTGCTGTAAAAAAGCTTTGCCATCGAGACACCCCTCGTTGAGAGCCCAGGTGTCTTCGCACATGCCAAGGGTACTGTAAAGGCCGACGACACGGGCTAAATACTCAGAGTACATGGATGGATGGGAAATGGGAAGTGCGGGCTTCTCGGGGTCGATGTTGACAGGCGACATATAGAGTCGGAGGTCAGGCTCAATTCTCTGGAGATAGAAGCGACATATACCTCGAATACGAGACCCCAAACCCACAGGGAACTGCAAGTGAACCCATGGAGTGAATTGCCTCACGGCCACTTCAAGTAGCTGTTCCTGAAGGTGAATTTGCACCTTGCCGTCCATCGGGCGGATTGTCATGAGAACAGAAGAATCGCCGTCTCCCTCGCGACCAAGAAGCTTGGGGCCTACAATGGTCGTCTGGATCAAGCCATTGTCAATCTTGACTGGAACCACCACTCCACCAGCCTCGGGTATTTGTGCCGGCTGCTTGGAAGCGAAAAGAGTAAAGGTCCCCTGAGTACCCCTGAGGTCGGGAACTCCCATGGCAGAGAGCATTCTACCGTGGATACGATCAGGGGGAAAGGTGCCCGGAACACGCAAAACCACTGTAGGCACACCATAATTCCCGGTGATGCACCAGAAAGGAGTTCCTTTACGATGCTGTAAAACCCGCGGAGCCGAGAGAGGTATACGATAGGACCCTAATTTAAGAAATCGGCCGGGGGGGGTCACTTCAGCAAGAGAGAGCCCTGGAAGGTAAGTCCCGGGCTGTTTACGAAGGAAATCGAAAACATTGTGCCGTCCGGGATTGCACCCGGTGGCGAAACACGCCCATGCCACGGGAGATTCTGGTGGTGTGGAAGTTGCCAGCCGATAAATTCCTCCCTTCTTTCGAATACTCTCAAAGTGAGTAAGCTCACCTCGATTCAGAAAATGTTCAACAATAGCTGGTTCTAATCCGTCCAGGCCGATCACTACCACCTTTTGTTGTCGGAGGGATTTCCTTCCGCCGGGAAGCTTTCTACAGCGCCGACTTCGGAGAAGTACACGCAGAGGCCACAATAGAAATGTTATCAATGCTAAAGCGGCCGCAGACAACAACGCCAGGAAAGAGCCCACAAAGGCGAAACCTGCTCCTGGACCAATGTAGGCATGGGCCTCGACACAGATTGCGATCCCCATCAGCAAAAACATGCAAAAAACTGACAACTTGAAGCTGAAAACTCCGCTTACTGCAGTCCAGAATTTATGTTTTGATAGAAACTGCTCCATGACACCCTGCTTTTTTATAGTGAAAAAAGGTAATAGCAATTTTACATTAAGTAATGGTAAGACTATATTCGTGCTTACGAAATTTCAACAAAAAAATCACACAATCTCCATGGGCATTAGCTAAGGCTGGACCATGGCGGCAATTGGCATTGCAATCATGACAAAATAGATGCAAAGATGAATTCAGGTGTTGATTGCAAAGAGCAAAATTGCTAAATCATTTAATATGGGTAAGCTATTAAAAGGTGTTTTTCACCGAGGGGCGTTGTTTGTTTTTTTTGGGGGGCTGATCCTAACTTTAACTGTACCCGTAAACCAGTGGGCGCAAATGTCATTGCCCTCTCCCCAGGATCAATTTTCTTTTCCCGCCAGGAAAGATTTTTTATGGAATGGTTTCAATGTGGTAGTGCTTGACCCTGGGCATGGCGGAGAAGAGCTCGGTGCGGTGGGTCCTGAGGGGTTGCGAGAAAAAGATTTTACTCTGAAACTGGCACTTAAATTGGAGCGCATGCTGGTGGATCGATTGGGTTTAGAGGTGTACTTGACACGAGAAAAGGATTTAGCCGTCCCTGTGTTGGAGAGGACCGCTTTAAGCAATTATCGAAATGCCGATCTGCTGATAAGCCTTCACAGCGGTGCGGGTTTCGGGCGCGAGACCTCCGGAGCCGTTATCTGTTACTACATTGAGGAGACCCCAATAACTATCTGCGGCCACAACTCCAGGGCCTCTAACTCATTATTATCCTGGCGATGGGACCTGGCGCATAAATCCCATCTGCGAGAAAGTAAGGAGTTTGCAAAAATTCTGGCAGGAAAAGTTGGTCCCATCTTTAAAGGGGAAGCTCGGGGAGTGCCCGAGGGGATCATCCAGGTGCTCCAGGGGGCGGCCATGCCTGCAATCCTCATGGAAGTTGGCACTATTACCTCGCCTTCGGATGAAGCGATCATGCGTCAAGATGATACTCTGACGGCATTGGCCAGCTCCATTACCGAGGCAGTATTCATTTTCAAACGGCACGTGGAGGAGGCTATTCTGCAACCTAACGCAAAAAACTTGAGTCGCTGAACAAGGTTAAGGGAAAGAAAGCCTATCGGCTTCGATGAAAAGAAGGAGAAGACATGCGTATAGATGGGCGGGAGGCCAATGCCATACGACCTGTAAGAATTGAAATAAACTATATCAAACATGCCGATGGCTCGGCATTGATCGAGATGGGTAATACCCGTGTCATTTGCACTGCCACGTTGGAAGAGAAGGTTCCGCCTTTTCTGAAAAACAGCGGCAAGGGGTGGGTTACTGCCGAATACGCCATGCTTCCCCGTTCCACACCCACTCGAACAGTTCGTGAATCATCGGTGGGGCGTATTAGCGGAAGGACACATGAGATCCAGCGCTTGGTAGGAAGATCGCTACGGGCCGTTACACTCCTTGATGTCATTGGCGAGCGGACCATCTGGCTGGATTGTGACGTGATCCAGGCCGATGGTGGAACACGGACAGCCGCCATTACCGGTGCTTTTGCGGCCCTATGCGATGCCTTCAGAAAAATACGTCGCGCTGGAATTTTTAGCCGTCTTCCTCTGGTAGATACCGTGGCGGCCATAAGCGTGGGAATTGTCCAGAATGAGACCCTGTTGGATCTGGATTATGAAGAAGATTCCGCTGCGGAAGTGGATATGAATATGGTGATGACCGGAGGAGGTAGATTTGTGGAGATTCAGGGAACGGCTGAGACTTATCCTTTCAATGAGGACCAACTCCACCAGATGATCGAATTGGCCTCCAGGGGCATCCGGCAACTTACACAAATTCAGAGGGAGGCTCTAAAACTGGATGATGAGGAGTTGTGGCGCTAAATCCCGGACCCTTTTGCTGGCTACTCGGAATCCCCATAAAGCGAAGGAGATGGAAGAGCTTTTGCGTTCTCCTGAGCTCATAATTTATAGACCGAGATGGTTTGCCCATTTCCCGGAGATGAATGAGGAAGGCCCATCGTTTTACGAAAACGCCCTGCACAAAGCGGTGACCATCGCCTATCAGAGTGGTATGGTGGCCGTGGCCGATGATTCAGGTCTGGAGGTGGATTGTCTTGGCGGGCGACCTGGGATTTATTCGGCCCGTTACGCCGGGAACAATGCTGACGACGAGGCCAACAACCTCCGTCTGATGCAAGAGATGGCCGGTGTCCCTCAGCCGCAAAGGAGCGCCGTATTTATCTGCTGGGTGGTTGCCACCTCCCCTGGGGGGCGGGTAGTGAGTGCGAAGGGAGAGTGCCGTGGCTGGATTCTTGATAAGCCCATAGGCAGGCTTGGCTTTGGTTACGATCCGCTTTTTTATAGCCCTGAACTGGCCTGCACCTTCGCCCAGGCCCCTCCACCAGTCAAAAACCTGGTGAGTCATCGGGCCCGGGCACTCCAAAAGCTAAAGTGGCTCCTTCTCAGCACCAATAAGCTTTGGAGTCCTTAGC
>CAZTAS010000313.1:0-6273 GCA_964611635.1 uncultured Thermodesulfobacteriota bacterium | reverse complement strand
GATTGACCCTTTTAGGGTCATCCACAAGCCACCCCTTTTAGGGGTGGTAGTTGACAATGATATGGTTAACCTTTCTTTTTACTCGCACCTCACTATTGACTTTCCCTACATTACAGCCGCCTCCTTAGTTCAGAAATTCGACTATTGGATCCAGTTTGGCAACAAGCATCGGGGCATACGCCGGGGGCCCGGAGGGCACCGCCATAGAGACAGTAGCCTGTGCCCTCAATGCAGTGATTATCCTGGGCACCGATTATATGCAGCTGGCCATCGGTCATATGAATGAGCAGCGTTTCCTTGACGGGCTCTGGCCGCTGACGCTGAAAGGCCAGGCCCTGGCCTTGTGAAATCCCATTGTTTGCTGGGCATGGCTGGCTCATACTTCGGCCACCGACACTATATGGGCTTTTACGAGGCAGCTCTCAGGGCTCTGGGAGGCTCACCATCGGGGTTGAACGTAACTCAGGTAAGGAAGCTTAAACCATACGAGAATGATGGGATAATCCGCTGCTAGCACGTTTTGCTGGAGAGACAAGAATACTTCGACATCTTTGAGCAGGCTAAGAATACCCTTGCAGAATTAGGCTTTTTTACTTTCTCCACAGGATAGAACAGACCTTATTGAACAGTTCAAGCTGAAAAATGTAACGGACAGCAGCATCCACCAGCATATTTCTAAAAAGAGCTAGATAATAGACGTTGAAAAAATAGACCTCTACTCCAGCTAAACATAAAGTTTAAGTCCAGTGCCCGGATCAATAAGATCACGCCGAAGATGACATCTTATCGGGATTCAGACGGTATAAACCTTTTTTCCCCTCCACAAGCATAATAAGGTCACGGCATTTCTTCGGTTGTCTTTCGGCCGTCTTGGAGCCAACCTTAAAACCCTGAAGCGCCGTTCTGAGGCTTTCCTTCTTGAAGGAACTGCGGCTGGACTTCATGGCGCGATTGATTACTTCGCTAGGCGTAAACTCCAGCTTCTTATGGGAAATCGAGATAATTGACTTGTATAAATTGTCTGGGATAGTCATTGCAGATGGCGCTCGCTTAGGCCTTTCAGGAGCAGGTTTTTCAAGCTCTTCCCTGAATGCTTTCTTGGATTCAACTCGGACCACGGTCTTCAACTTACCTTCTTGAAGGTCGTTAAAACGTTTCATCTCGAAGGAAATTCTTTCCCAGGTGTCGTTGAACCGCTTCACCTGGGCGGACATCCCCTCAAATGCCTTCGCGAACTTTTCCGCTATATTAAGTCCAAACCATAATTTCCCACCTCTTTCTTTCATTTAATGTGCCTCCTTTTTAAAATAAAGCTGTGTTAATAAGCTAATGAAGTCGACTGTTAAAAATCTCCAACAAATTCCTTCAGCCCCCTATATTATTTACAAAGCAAATAATTCCAATCAGTAGAAGGGTTATCCCAATAAAGAATATTGCAAGAAGAAGTGCGCGACCAAACAGCTAAACCTGTATCCTTATTAATGGCAAAAATATCTATCGAAAACTCTGTCATATCAAAATATACTGCGATTTATTCTTTATCTGTATTTTTTATAATATTATATTTAGCTTGCCTTGAAAATCCCTCCCTGAAACTAGCGGCAATCATTAAATAGAGAGCATCTCCTTCGATTTGAATGGAAAGTTCATCTGTCCCATCTCCTATTTCATTCGTGATTTCTTTTTTATTAGCCCTCCAATTTTGTGTAACACCAACATATGAATATACGATTGATTTGCACTTGAACATATGAGGAGTTAGAATTTAATTGACTTTTGGGAATTGATATTTAAATTTTTTCTCTTTTGCCAAAGATTCATTATTGATAAATATTATAATGAGCAATATTAGAAAAAAATACTTCTCATAGTTTTCCTCATTTCCCCCCCGCTTCACCATCAGCCCCACATCCAATAATGAACGGGTTGTTTTATGCAAAAAAATAAACCCCACTTCTTCATTTTCAGAGAGTGAGGCCAGATATTTCTTTTCTTAAGCCCATCATGCCCTCATTTTTAACCTGAGAACTTTTAAATTAGATGGACGGTTTAGAGGCTTTCTATTCCTTTCTAATGAGAATACAGATAAGCTAAAAAGATGTCAAGCTTTTTTAATCTTTTTGCTTTTTTTGCAGGGTATGAAAAAAGATGGATTGGCAAATACTAGAAATCCGGGCACGAAAGGCTTCCGATATTTACGATGCAAGCTATCCAGATCTCCAAATTTTGGGTCGCGAATTCGAGTCCTTTCAGCAACCTGTATCAGGCCCGTGAGGGGTTACCCCCTCAATTGAGCTTTTCTAATTTGGGCTTCCGTGATCCCGCTCGGATGAATGTAAAATGATATCCCTACCCATTTAGGCCAGTGAAAAAGTTGTCCGACCTAGCACAAATTTCAAAACCAATTTCCGCATCGTGGTTGCCCATGAGTTATCCCTGAACAAAAATAGGGCTAACCTAATGTGGTTAACCCCTTAATATTCTTGGTAGGCCGTCAGGGACTCGAACCCCAAACCTACTGATTAAGAGTCAGTTGCTCTACCAGTTGAGCTAACGGCCCTCAAATAAAATAAATTGTAGGGAAAGCACCCAACAAGCCGTCTTTCCCCATCTATGCCGTGTAGTTGGCGCGCCCGGCACGACTCGAACGTGCGGCCTGCGGATTCGAAGTCCGACGCTCTATCCAACTGAGCTACGGGCGCATCTTCACCACCGCAATGTAAGCCATTATTTACCAGACGAATTATATTTTGTCAACTTTTTCATGTGCTGATGAATTGTCAATAAACGTGATGGGTTTAAGCATAGCATCTTCAAGCTCCCATTGCCGGAGGAGGCGCCGTGCGCGGCGACGTTTGATCAGATACCCAATCACCAGAACAGAAGAAGCCACAAACCACATAGCCCCTCCGCCGGTGATGATGGGTATCCAGTTGAAGCGGAGCTTAATGTATCGCTCCCAAAGCTGGATTATTTCCCGCAAGCGCATCCCCGTGCCTCTGGTGAGTGCCACATCTATATCAACACCCTGGCTGATTTCCCGGATGAATTTCTGAAGAGCTTGGCGGCCAAATCGGTTCAGGATGAATGAAAGGAAATAATAGCTCTCAGCGTAAGCCACCTCGGCCCTGTGGAGATCAGCCGGGAATGAGGCTGACATGTCCCACAAAGGGATCAATTCATTGGACAAGACTGCACGAGTCATGATGCTGATCCGGTTGAAATTCCAAGCGTTTTCCATCAACTGTGCCATTCCCTCTTGGAGCCATCTTGGGACCGGTCGAGACCCAAAGGCCTCGCCGAGGAGGATGTGGGTCAGCTCGTGCTTAAAGGTCTGCAGAATGTCCGGATGGCCTTGAGTGATCATGCGTGGAGCTTTCATCAGAATGATCCCCTGTTGAGGGTAAGCGATCGCCAGTACCCATTCAGGTGCCCTTTGCCCGGGCTGAAGCTGTATGAATTCCCGGTTGCTGGAGGCGATCCGTACCTGGACGAGGCGTGGTGGGGAAGGGGGAAGATGGCCGCGGATCTTCTCCAGGATTGCCTCCGCCCTCTGGAACAATGGTTGGAGGGACCGTTGATCTTGCAGGTGGTAAGTAAAGTTGAAATGGGCAGTCCGAAATATCCGCCCCGAAGAAGAATGCTTTTCATTGGTCGTTGAAGGCAGTGCCTGCAAATGAGAAACAGTGATAAAAATAAAAAAGGCGATCAGCAAAAAGCAGCGGTATCCGATAGCCCTTGTAATTCGCGAGGAGATCACCCTCAAGATTGGAGTTTTTCGCTCACCTGCTTGCCGGTGAGGCCGCGAAGTAAGACGCTCTTGAACCTGGAGGACCTTCCCCGAATAATGGCCACGCTGGAAGGGGCAACGCCTAGCTTTTTTGCCATCAGTTCCACGCACTGTTGATTTGCCTTTCCACCTTCCGGAGGAGCGGTACAGCGGATTCGAAGATACCCACCATGAGTCCCGGCAATTTCCTTGCGGGACGCCCTGGTTTGCACGTTAATAGCGAGAACCACGCCTTCGGGAGTCTCCCTCACATCCAGATCGAGCATGAATGGGTTGGACTTTTCAGCGGTTTTTTCTCTGGGAAAAATGGTTTTCGGTTTCAGTTGGCTCCTCCATCCGGCTCTCCGCTTCTAGAAGATTCAGGTGGCTCTGGATCACCGATCTGATGGAAGCCTCAATCTGCATTCGCTGACTCCGCAACTCCGTACATTGGCGTGTCAGTTCCTCCATTTCAGCTTGGGCGTCTCTTATAATTTTTTTGGCCTGAAGTTTGGAGTCGGCAATAATTAGTTCAGCCTCTTTGCGCGCATTGAGCTTGAAGTTATCCGTGATAGACTGAATGGAGAGCAGCGCAGACTTGATGCTCTCTTCCTGGTTCTTGAGCACACTCAATTCTTGTTCACTCTTATTGAGTTCTTCTTTCAAGCGGCTGTTCTCTCGAATCAATTCCTCAAATTCGCCGGCTACCAAGTTGAGAAATGCATCCACTTCATGGATATCGAACCCGCGAAATTTCAGTTTGAACTGCTGTTGTTGAATGTCCATAGGTGTGATTTTCATTATTTGTAATCTCCGTCAGAAGGGTTCAACTCAAGATCTGAGCAAGATCAAATAGGGTCGGCACCAGGAATATCTTGAGAAAATAAATAGCCAGGATCGCAACCACTGGTGAGAGGTCCAGGCCCATGGGTGGTAGAAAACGGCGAATCCTATAAAGCACGGGTTCAGTCACGCTGACAAGAGCCCGAACAATGGGATTGTAGGGGTCAGGATTCACCCATGAAATCAATGCCCGGATGATAATGATCCACATGTAGATCGTCAGAGCATAGTTCAGTAATTGTGCAATGGCGGTCAAAAAATTGCTGAAGACAAACATCCTATCTCCCTTCAAGCCTACTATATAAATTGAACACCCATGAAAGTGCAATCATAGGGCCATCAACTCTATTAAACTAATGACCAAGGCAGCACTAGAAACAAATGAAATTATTTTAAGGACAAATAATAATGCTGCTTTATTAAGCGATAAATTATCAGAGAATAATTAGTTAAGACACATTAATTTAAATTATTTTTAATCAATATTGTGTTAAAAGTCAAGTTTAACACTATTTTTTTGTCTTGACTTAACTGCAGCCTCAGCTTAGCATAGAACATAAGCTATCACTCAGGAGGTAACCATGTTCAAGGGCAAAACTATTGCTTTCATTGGAGCAGGAAATATAGGATCAGCCCTGATTCGGGCTCTTATTATGAGAGAAGAGATATCAAGGGAACAGATTGTGGCCGCAGATGCCGATCCTGATAAGCTGAAAAAGTTGGAGGCGGAGCTGGGTGCCCGCATCGCATTGGAGAACAAAGAGGCGGTTTCTTTGGCTGATATGGTAATCCTTGCGGTCAAGCCCCAAGACATAAATGAGGTGCTTGAGGATATCGCACCCGCGGTGAATGAGAAGAAGCTTGTTGTATCTGTTGCGGCAGGGGTTACCACTCGCCGCATAGAGGAGCGTCTACCTCAGGGAACCCGCGTGATTCGGGTAATGCCCAACACCCCGGCGCTGGTGGGACAGGGAATTGCGGTTTTATGCGCAGGCTCCCACGCAACCGAGGAGGACATGGCTGCGGCCCGTCGCATCTTTGATGTAGTGGGAAAGAGCTGCGTGCTTTCCGAGAACCTCATGGATGCCGTGACAGGACTGAGCGGAAGCGGCCCTGCTTATGTCATCTTGTTCATTGAAGCCCTTTCCGATGCAGGGGTTCTTGTTGGTTTCCCACGGGATATTGCCCAGATGCTGTCTGTGCAAACGGTGCTGGGGACAGCCCATCTCATGGTCGAGACGAACATGCACCCGGCGCAACTGCGTGAGATGGTAACATCGCCGGGGGGAACCGCCATAGCCGGACTGAGAAAAATGGAAGAATGGAATTTTCGCGCTGCCGTATTCAATGCCGTGGAGGCGGCTACTGCCCGTTCCAGGGAATTGGGAAA
Source organism: uncultured Thermodesulfobacteriota bacterium (assembly GCA_964611635.1). GTDB lineage: Bacteria > Desulfobacterota > JAFDED01 > JAFDED01 > JAFDED01 > JAFDED01. The sequence goes on along the minus strand of CAZTAS010000313.1, from coordinate 271 downwards.
GTAATGCTTTGAAACCCTGAGCTTCTTCTCAGCCCCCTGAGATGATTGGCATTATGATTACTTTATCCTCATTCCGTATCAGGCTATCGAAATTTTCTGACCGTTGGTTAATGAGCACAATGGAATGCTCTTCCGGGAGTTCGACATGCAGGATATCTCTCAGTTTGATCGGATTTTCCAGGGGAATATTCCTCTCTCTATTTCCGATCATATGAGCTAGTGCTTACTTGTATAAATCAGAGTAACATTTTTTGAGTGGTACAGCACGAAC
>CAZTAS010000312.1:0-6390 GCA_964611635.1 uncultured Thermodesulfobacteriota bacterium | reverse complement strand
TAGCTTGAAAGGCAACACGCTTTGTCGTACCATATCCTCAGCCCTCCTTGGATTCAATGTCTATTTTAGGGTTTCACGAACTATCGCGATACAAAACTGGTGTAGCAATCCAACCTGCTTGTCTTATCTGTTGCTCATGGAAAGATTAGTTCAAAGCAAAAGTCGGATTAATCTTGGGGGAAAAAGGATTTTGGAACCATTCAAATCCTTTAAGCGCGACAGCCTCAGCACAGTTCATGTAAAGGCAGGCCGGAGACCGCCTCGCCCAAAGGGCAATATAGCAAACAGTTAATTGCTTTCAGGGACAAAAAAAATTATATTGACTTTGCAGCCGATTTGGTTTATTGTAGGGAAAAATTAAAAACGCTCTTTTCATACTAAGAACTTGTTTTCCACAAAGATCAATAAAGAAATGGAGCGGGAAGGTGGAGGCAACGCGTGCTATGGTATTGTCTCAATGATGTTTGTGCCACAGAGTGACCTGAGGTTTCAAAGGGGGAAGGGATAGGAACCGTCTCCCATGTCTTTAAACTCAAAAGAGGGAGGGATTGAAATGAGCAACGGCATTGATTGGTCTTCATTGTGGAAAAAAGAGGATTGGTGGGCGTGCTGGATCGGGTGGTTAATCTTACTTATGGCCATCATCGGGTGGATGCCTTCTCCGCCCAAGATCAGCACATGGACGGCTCTTGGACAGGCTTTCCCCAAAGGTGTCGGTACCATTTGGAGTCTCATTGTCATGTTTATTGTCGTGGGAGTATTGACGTCCATTGGCGCAGCTTTTATGGGCAAAAGCGTTTCGAAATATCTTCCGGGGTTTCTCGTGATTTACTTGATTTCATTTATTGCGATGTTCATTGCACACCAGAAAACAATTAAAGTTTATGGATTCGAATATGTTCTTTGGGCGCTGATCATCGGCTTGATTATCAGCAACATTTTTAGGGTACCTGAATGGTGGAAACCCAGCATTTTGACCGAATACTTCATAAAAATCGGTCTTGTATGCATGGGAGCCACTATAATGTTTTCTACTGTGATCAGGGCAGGTGCTGTGGGCATGGTCCAAGCTTTGCTGGTAGTGGGAGCGGTTTGGTTCTTTGCTTACTGGCTGGGCAGGCGATTCGGCATTTCGGAGCGCTTTTGCAGTATCATCGCGACCGGTGTGTCCATCTGTGGCGTTTCCGCATCTATTGCAGCAGGCGGTGCTGTTCAGGGGGACCCAAAGGAGGTCAGCTATATCGTTGCCTGGTTGATGATCTGCGCGGTTATCCTGATCGTTGTGATGCCCCCCATTGCGTTGTGGATGAAGCTTCCCACGAATATGGCAGGAGCCTGGATTGGCGGGGTTATCGACAACACGGGCGCAGTGGTTGCCGCAGGAGAGGTACTGGGCACCAAGGCGTCACTGGAATCCGCTGCTTTGGTGAAGATGGCGCAGAACATTCTTATCGGGTTCGCTGCCTTCTTCCTTGCGCTTTGGGCTACCTTGAGCCTGGAGCAAAGAGAGACAGCAGAGAGGCCTTCCTTCGCTGAAGTCTGGTACCGCTTCCCCAAGTTCGTTGTTGGGTTTGTAATATCCTCGATCATCATTTCCTTTTTTGTGGAACCATCAATGGGCGAACTAGCTGCAAAAAAGATAGGTGCTCTTTGCAAAGACTATCGAAGCTGGTTTTTCGCTTTCTGTTTCATGTGCATCGGCCTGGAGACCCGGTTCAAGGATCTGCTCACAGTTGGCGGCGGCAAACCAGCCATCGTCTACTGGATCGCCCAGATCATGAATGCGTTCTGGACCTTGCTGATCGTCTGGATCCTCTGGTCAGGAATGCTTTTCATCCCACCCATTCTACCAGACTGAGGGCTGAAAGAGAGGGGGTTCTGCCCCCTCTCTTTTTGCATCAGAGGCCTGCCACCAGATCAAAACCTGTCCGACAGATTTTCCTGGCAGGATCTTCATCTGAAAGGAACGCGTGAGCCTCCAGACTCACCCGGCCATGCCGTTCTCTAACAGCGGTGGCCATATCTTAAAGAGGGGCGAAGAAGTGGGGCACCCTACCCTTATGGCTGCACCAACATTGCATGCCGATGAACGGTTCGCAAAGCAACCTGATTTTCTTAAGCATTGCCTCGCAAACAAGGTCCTGTGAGAGAAGTGAAATTGACACGAAAAGATTTGGGGTGCTATGATATTAAAATAGAAGGATTATGCGAAAAAAATATAATATTATCCTATCTGCTGAAGAGGACTTTGCCAGGGCGGTGGCTATTGGAGTGCTGGTTAAAAGACCGCTGACAGTATGGCATATCCTGATCCCGGGCATTTTCATTTTCGATTTTCTCAGAAGAAGCAGCGAGATCAAGCGGTACAGCACGCTTTTCTTGTTCCCCAGAAAACAGGCCCTTACCGTGGCTCTGGACATTGTAAAAGGAGAGGACAGAGGGAAAAGACTTTCCCTGGTAGAGAGAGAGATGGAACAGTGGCTCACCTCTCTCGAGCATTATTCCGGCAGATTGCTCCGTGGGGAGATGGAGGCCATCAATGTGCTCGTGGACCACTATTCCAGATTGCTCAGGGCGGAGGGGACCACTTATCATTCCCTGGTGGGAAATGCGTACAAGATCAAGGAAAACTACAAGGCTTGCGTGCATAAGATAACTCTTGCGGAACAAGAAATAGACAGAGCAGTGGCTGAAATACGCGGGAACACCCATGACATTTGGGAGCGGCTGCGAATGGAAGAAAAACAGGTGGAGGAATTGAGGAGAAAAGAAATCAACAAAATCTTCCCTACGACGAGGCTCATGCACAATGGGAAAAATTCTGCCGACCATCCTGGACACCAAGTTTGAGAATATTTTTTCTCAGGAACGTTCTCTGGCCAAAGCAGTGGCAAAAGCGGTGATAGGGACCAATCCACTCACGGCATGGGACGTGATGATCCCTCTGGTGTTTTTATATAATTTTTTACGCTTCAAAAGGGCCCGGGAAATATTCACCACCAATTTTCTGTTCACCAAGAAATTAGCTCTGGAAGCGGCCTTTGATACGATAACAAAAAACCAGAGCAAACAAGAAGCCATGGCCCGGATCAAGGACAAAACCGGTCAAGTCCTGGCCTCGGATAAAAAAGGGATTTACTCCATCAAAATCCGTCAGCGGCAGATGAAAGAAATTGACCTTCTCATCGATCATTACTGGAAACTTCTCAATGCCGAGGGGAAGGATTATGCATCCATGGTGAGAAACGCATACCGGACCAGGGAGCAGTATAGCGCATTTTTAGAACAACTGAAGATAACGGAAAAGGAGGTAAACAGAGCAGCCAGACAAACACTAAAAACAACAACAGCCTTGGGTATCATCGCAAAAATGGAAGAAACTGCAGAGCAGATACGAATGGCAAGGGTGGAAAAAATATTCGGAGCTCTGGCCGGATAAAGGAGTATGGACGTACCCGAAAAAATGTTTTTCAATATCCCATCGTTTTCAGAAACTGTATGATCTCATCATTGACCACTTCGGGACGCTCTAGAGCCACACAGTGACCCGCACCTTCCACAATAGTCAGTCTGGAATTGGGGATCCTTTCTTCCATCATGCGGGAAAAGCGGGGTGGGGTGGGGTAATCACCATCGCCCACCAGTATCAGTGTTGGAGCGGTGATCTTTCGCAACGCTTCCCCGGCTTCCCAATCCCATATGCTCTTGGAGATCTCAAAGTAATTTGTCCTGGGATGACGGGCAAGGTCGGCCTTAACCCACTCAAAGACTTCCCGGGGTGTCGCAGGTGAGAGCATATTCCTCACATCACTCTTCACCCTTGCCAGATCACCAGGAAAGCTCTCCGATCCCCTGTCATATTTTCTTGGGGAGGCGAGATTCATCATCAAGCTGAGGCGTGCCTGAATGTACTGAAGCATGATTCGCCGCTTCATGTGAGGATTTCGATGCCCTCTGGTGGCGATAAGGGTGAGGGCCCTTACCCTTGACGGAAAACTCAGACAATATTGAATGGAGATGATCCCCCCCATTGACCAGCCCACCAGGGCGGCTTCCTCTATCCCCAGTTTTTCACGAAGTATTTCAAGATCCCGCGTGAATCCATCCATCGAGTAAGCCCTTTCAAGGGCGCTTGATTGACCGTGCCCCCGCACATCGAGAGTCAAAACCTGGTAATGTTGTGACAACACAGGAACCTGCCATCTCCACCACTCATGAGAGGCCCAGGCGCCGTGAATGAGCACCAGCCAGCGCCCTTGGCCTTTGACCTCGTAGTAAAGCCTCCCGTCTTCTATGTCCACAAAAGGCATGGGTGCCATCCTTTCAATGTGTCAAGGATATTTATGCTATCACAATCAATGAAGATGAGCCACCGGGAATTTATCTTCATCATGGTCAGTCACCCAGTGGGCTGTAGCGCAGGCTTCCTGATCGCCGATAGCGGAAAACCCATCATGGAGCCTGTTCTCTGCATTCCTTACGGAAAATAGTGAGGGTGTTTCTTTTCCCCCGGTAATTGTGCTATCTTTTTTATAAGCATTTTATAGGCACATAATAACATAGATTCCAGGAAAATGTATCATGTCCTTTTTATTCAGACCATTGCGTTCCATACAGAAGTTCAAGCTATTCCAGGTTGAGCCCACTCTGCGCTGCAACTTGAATTGTGCCATGTGCCCGTGGACATCCATACGGGTCAGCACCTCGGACATGGCCTGGGATACCTTCCTCAGTATTGCACGCTCTTTCGCCCACACGGAGGAGGTGGATCTCACAGGGGGCGGGGAACCCCTGTTGCACCCCCGGTTGGGGGATATGGTAAGCCTGGCAAAGGAGCATGGATGTCACGTTGGCTTCAGCACCAATGCCACATTGCTCACACCGGAGATCTCCTCGGATTTGATGAAAAGAGGGCTGGACTGGATCGCATATTCTGTCGACGGAGCAACCTCCAGGACGTATGAAGAAATCCGCAGGGGTGCTTCTTTTGAAAATGTGATCTTTCATGTGCATGAAATGGAAGAAATAAGGAGGAAACTCAAACCTCCCCGTCCCCTCACCATGCTCTTTTATGTCATGATGCGTGCCAATGTTCATGAGCTTCCGCTGATGGTGGACCTCTGTGTTGATCTGGGCATTGACAAGCTGGTGGTTAAAAACCTGGATGTCATCCTGTCAATGGAACATGATGCCCAGCGGATCTTCCAGTGGGAATCCAGAAATATCGATCCTTTTCATCAAGAGATCGTTAAAGAAAGCATAAACAAAGCCAGACAACATGGCCTGTTTATAAGGGTTTACGATTTGTTCCCGAAGGAGCTGACCATTTGTGAGCAGGACCCGCTGCACACGGCATTTTTCAACTGGGAGGGGTATGTGTCACCCTGCATCACGCTGGCCTATGGCAGAGCCAGAGTGTTCCAGGGTACATGGCATCGGGCGCTCACCTTGAGATTCGGAAATTGTAACGAGACCCCTTTTGAGGAGATCTGGGAAAGCCAGGCGTACCGTGAGTTTCGCCAGCTTTTCCAGCAGCGCAAAAAAGGATCCTTTCATCATTTTATTCAGTCAATTGTGGGAGATATATCAGGGAAGGATAATGACGTACCTTCTATGTCTCGTGTCCCTGAAGGCTGCCGGATATGCCATTACCTATACGCTGTGTGAACATTAAATGCCATACGCTTTGTAACACGTTTGACAGACATCTGGAAGAGGTGGTATCCCTTTATCGATCTGTTCCCGCACCTCAGAGAAGCTCGTGTTGGCAATGAGCTGCAAAGCTGAAGAGACGATGTGCCCTACCTTCCGCCGTTCTTCATAGATATTTCTGAATTTCATGTAAGAGTCCTTGTTCCATATTTCGAGAAAATCCTCGGTGTTGACATTTCCAAAGGTTGTCTGCGGCACGAGATATTCCTTGTTGCGAAAGATCCTGGGGATATCACCTTTTTTGGGGATACGCAGATACACGCATGGAGCCACCGAGCCATCCACAGAAATAAATACATTTTGGGGAGGATTGGCTTCGCAAACCAACACCTCTTCAACCTTGAGAGGGTAGGTTCTGACAGCTATTCCCATCTCTTTTCCCAGCCTGTGCATTTCCTCGATGCTATCTTGAAAAACTTTTGTAGGGGATTCATGATAAAAAGTTCTGAGAATGTTACATCTTTCCCCGGCCAGATAATCTAAATTGGTTGCCATGACTTCATCCACTCCCAGCTCAGCAGCCAAGGGAATCACGTCAGGAAGATCTCGAATATTAAACTTCGTCATACAATAAGAAAGCCTGACCATGGGTTTGCTGGTTCCAGATCTTTTCTTCAAATCTACTATAGCAAACGTCTTAATTATATTGACATAATGAAAGTATTTTTTTCGGTTTGC
>CAZTAS010000311.1:0-6392 GCA_964611635.1 uncultured Thermodesulfobacteriota bacterium | reverse complement strand
ACCCCAAGACCTTAATCGCAGAAGGGCTCCAAAAAATGATCGAGGCGCTTTTGGCCAAGTGAAGCAATAGTGCAAGGGATGGTTTCATAAAAATACTTCGTTCATGCCAAGGCAGGCCATTGGGGCGCTTGATAAACGTTGCGCTCATAAGCGTAGGCTACCCTCAGAACCATGTCCTCATTGAAAGGCCTGCCAGCTATCTGCATGCCGATGGGAAGGCCTGCCCCGGAGAATCCCACGGGAATAGACACGGAAGGCAATCCTACGAGATTATAGATACGAGTGCAGCGGGTAAGTGCCACAACCACGGATACGTCCCTCCCGTCAAGCCGTACTGAGGACTCCTCGAATTTAGGCGCGGTAATGCTCACCCCAGGGGTTGCCAGCACGTCCACCCCCAGTAGAACACGTGCGAAGTTCTCCTGGATGATGCGCCTGACTCGCTGTGCCTTAACATAATGGGTAGCCAGGTGCAAGGCGCCGACATCGAGCCTGGCCCTGACATCGCCCCCGATGTCGTTAGGTCGGGTACGATGGAACTTCTCCAGGCAGGTGGCGGCTTCGGATGAAAGTATTATGAGAGTTGCCGCTGCGGCTTTGTCCAGATCCGGGATGTGCACAGGCCTCACTTCGGCACCCAGGTCTTTCAAAGCGTTGATGGCCTTCTCCACTCCGGCCTTAACCTCTGCTTCAATCTGCTCGAAGTAAAAAGTGTCAGGCACTCCGACACGGACGCCCTTGATATCCCCGGTCAGGGAGGCGTGGTAATCGGGCACAGGCATATCTCTAGAGCAGGGATCTTTAGGGTCATAGCCAGCCATGACGCTTAGCGCAATGGCCGCATCAGCCACTGTGCGGGTCATTGGTCCGGGGTGGTCCAGTGACCAGCACAGCGGGTAAACGCCTTGCTTGCTCACACGGCCGAACGTGGGCTTGAGGCCCACTACGCCGCACAGCGCCGAGGGGATCCGGATTGAGCCTCCAGTGTCGGTTCCAAGTGTCAGCAGGGCGCACGAACCAGCTAGGGCAGCCGCTGATCCGCCGCTGGATCCCCCGGTCATGCGCTCTGGATTCCAAGGATTTCTAGCGTGTCCGTAATGGTTATTAAGATTTGTGGGTCCATATGCGAACTCGTGCATATTAGTCTTTCCGATGAGGATTGCGCCGGCCTCAATCAGCCTGTCGACGACCGTTGCATTTCGATCAGGGATAAAGTCAGCCAGGATACGGGAGCCGCAGGTGGTCTTCACGCCTGTGGTAAAGAACAAGTCCTTTGGCGCCAAAGGGATGCCGTGCAGTGGACCTCGGTAACGCCCTTTGACGATCTCTTCTTCGGCTTGTTTGGCTGCCTGCCGGGCCTCCCTTTCCAGTACCGTGATGAAGGCGTTGATCTTCGGCTGAACGACCTCGATGCGATCAAGAAAAGCCTCAATCACCTCTATGGGGGATATTTCTTTTTTCCTGATGAGCTCCGAAAGGCTTATGATACTTGACATTCGTATTTCCAGCTTTGCCATAATACATCTCCTCACAGCTAACCGCCGCTGGAAAATTCCGATGGCCTATGACCATCGGGAATCTTTGGCGGAGGTAGGCCGCAGCAATATTTTTGCACACTTTGCTGGTGCCGCTCAAAGCCTTGGATCAAAGATCACGGAGAGTTCCTCGTCCATGGGGTCAAGGTATCCAAAGGAGTCGGCCATATCTGCCATTCCATCGGCGGCTTTTTCAAGCTCTGTCCTCTTTTCATCCGGAATGGCGAGATCGGTGAATCGCAAAGTGAGTCTTGTGTAGAGCCTTTTCTTTTCATCATTCGCCATTTTCGATATCTCCTTTAAAAATCAGAACCCCGCAAGCCGGGGTATCCAGAGGGTGGTGGGGCTGATGTATGTGATCAGGAAAAGAACCATGATCAGCAGCACATTGATGAGTATAAAAAGGAGGTGAGGATTGTTGGTGCCGCTCAGGAATATCTCCCATACTCTTTGTGGAACCTAGTCGTTGGTAAGCAGATGACATAATATGGCAGCCGTTGAAATGATCATCATCACCATGCCCGTAATGATGGAAGAGCGGATGAAGATCATAAGAAGATCGTGTGGGCAGATCGTCCAAAAGACCCACAACGGCTGCAACCATTAGTCATGGGCTGCCGTGTTTCGGCACCTCATAAATCACACGGCAGCCCTTTACCGATTGATACTAGACAAATTGTCAATCAGGGGCTATATCCTCGGAACATGAAAATGGTGCCGTCTGATACATTTTCTAGGTTACAATGGTCTGATTGATAAGAGATGCGCAATGGTCATAGATCCATCCCGATCATTTTTCCGATTTTAACATAAGAATCCCGCAGCTTGTATTCTGTCAGCATCAGGTGAGGTAAGGGTAGTCCCTCGCCAGCCTGCTTGACATGCTTGAGCCCTGCCAGAAGCTCCCCCAATAATGTGCATGGACCGGAAAAAATAACCTCCTCATCAGAAGCCATTCCTCTTCTTCGATCTCCGAAACAAGGCACTGCAACCTGAAGCTGTCCGTTCTTCACCACTGGCACAATGGCATAAACACATGCAGCGTGACCGGACAAGGTGGACGTGACGTCGCGCCCGTCCATCCAGTTTTTGGCAATGAGCAATTGGGTCAACTGGGAGCCATCGGGGTAAAGAATAAACAGATCCGGCACAAAATTGGCCGTGGCCAGAGGAGCAACGGCGATCCCAATGTACTTGCCTGTTTCGAGGCGTGGAAACGATTGCGCCCAGGTACTGCCTGCTTCCAGAGTCTTGGCAGTTCCGGGATAACGGTTATGTCCTTCAAGAAAATACTGTGGGGCTTCTTCCATGCCCAATCCAAGAACCGGCTCAAAGCACCACATGTCCTCTTTAAGCTCGGCTATGGACATTCCCTGTCGACGGGCCAGAGATATCGCCTGACAAAGTGAAAGATGATAACCTAGATCTTTAACCGGCCTCTTGGCGCCATCAGGAATATCTTCCTCCTTCTCCATCATCTTGACGGCAAGCGGGTGTGTTTTCAGCCGCAGAAGCCTCTCAATCTCAATTGCCTGATTGTTAAGTTCCTCCAAATTTAACATTGTTCAACCTCCTTGATCTTCCGACAGAGCAATATTAATAGATGGATACGATGGTATTTAAACATGTCCACAAGATATAAGCGACCCAGATGACCGTTGCTTCCAATCGTTATAAAATTTTAACCAATTTGGATCCTTCCGGTTAAGCCTACCCTCTTAATTTGATGGGTAGATTCAACTAATCAAGCCCACTAAGTATACCCTTTTTCATAAAGTTGCGAACAAAATGTCTAAATTATTTCTCATTTTTAGGCTTAATATGCAGTTTACTTCGATGCCTCCCATCCTTGCAATACATTTTTCAAGCCGTATTCCCTATAAATTGTTAGCCATGATTTGTCCACTTTGTCGAAATTTTTGTGCCCGAGCCGGTAATAATGTTTGCGAATGAACGGAAGGCCGCATGGGACTATTTGAACCTGAGTGTTTTGCGGAGCACAAAGCTCCAGTCGTTTAGATCGCCTTCGTTCAGTGGTCCGCCATACCGCTTGAAACCGACATGGTGTACCTCGATAACACACTCAAATCCGAGGAAAACGATAGAATCATCCATATCATTTTATTGATCAACCGATGAGGAATGCGCCCGACACTCTCCCATTAAACCTGGGCCGATCATTCCTGGGATAACTACATAAATTTCGGTACTCGTTCAATTATGGCCTGTGTAAGGCTCTGGGTGGTCGCCTTGCCTCCTAGGTCTGGTGTATGGTTGTTCGGGTCCAGAAGGGCATCCTCCACAGCCCGCTCGATGGCGGCAGCCGCGCGATCTTCTTTCAGGTGCCTCAGCATCAGAACGCCGCTGAGGATCTCCGAGACCGGATTGGCAATGCCCTTCCCGGCGATATCCGGCGCCGTGCCATGCACGGGTTCGAAGAGGGATGCCTCTGTCCCGTATGTGGCGCCTGCCCCGAGGCCAAGGCTTCCCGCAGCGGAACAGCAAAGGTCCGAGAAAATGTCTCCGTACTGGTTGGTCATTACAGTAACGTCAAACAGGGATGGACGGGCAACGATGAGAGCGCATGCGGCGTCGATGAACTGCTCGCTGAACAGGATCTGTGGATACTCCTTTGCGACCTCCCGCGCAACCTTCACGAAGAGTCCGTCGGTTTGCCTGAGCACATTGGCCTTATGAATGGCTGTAACCTTGCTCCGCCCATGGGATTTTGCGTACTCGAAGGCGAAGCGGGCAACCGCCTCGGATGCCTTGCGGGTAATGATTTTCAGGGCCACCGCCATATCGTCCCCGACGGTATATTCGCTGGCCACGTATAAATCCTCGTTGATCTCCCTCATGATCACCATGTTTATCCCCTGAATTGGTGCCGGAACACCTGGGAAATTCCTGGCCAACCTCACAGCCACAAACCCTCCGGCCTCTCTCCTGAGCGCATTTGTGGCGCTGTTGTAACTTTTTGGTGGTCTCCCCCCCGGGATTCCTCGCCTCCATCCAGGAGATACAACGGCATTTTCCATAGCGACGGCGAATGGGCCTTTGATACCCACACCACACTCGATAAAGGCCTCAAGGGTTTCGTCTGGCAATGATGTTCCCAGCCGGTGAAAGGCCCCTTGGCCCCCTTCCAACTCAACCCAGTGTATATTGACCCCAGTGGCCTCAATGACACGCACCGCAGCACTGGTGATTTCAGGTCCGATGCCATCTCCCGGCATCAACGCGACAGTGTGCATGATAATCCTCCTTAAAAAAATGTGCTAAATTACTGTTCATCCCCTTGAAAATTTAAATTCCATGGAGAGCTAACGAACTATCAGGTATTCATTAAGCGTATGTAGCTAAGGGCAGAAAAAATTCATCCAGCGATTAATCAAAAGATCAAATTCCCTTGTCTAGTAGTCATGGACTGCTAAATAATGCCCGTATAGATACTACCAGAGTCATTTGGAAAAATGAAGAGGAAAGTTTGCCCACATTAGCAAGTAAAATTCTTGCCCGAATCTGCCCCTTATGCTAAATAACCATTATTATTTATATGCGAGTTCTTTCAAAAACTTATCAACCGGATTAACGCTTCTGGAGAAAAAAAGGATAATCAGTCAATGCCGGGCATCAGGGATTAGGAGTGTATTATGACGACTCTTAATCCAGAAAAGCTGAAGATTGCCAGGGCCTTGGAGTCTCGTCATGAGAAGATCTGGTAGATCTCGGACGCCAACTGGAGCTATGCGGAGCTGGGGCAGGAAGAGTTCAAATCCTCCAAGCTTATGGCCGATACTCAGGAGGCGAGGCAACTTAAAATTGCCCTAGCTATATCAATAACTTAAGTTGTTTTTTCATTGAGAATAATCACCCTTTTTAAAGAGGGTTGAAAACTTTTTTCGCTAACAGTAACAGGCAATTGCCAGATCAGTGTCATAGGAGGGATGCATGAGGAAGATGACACGCGCGGAGCTCTCGGAGTTCAACGGCAAGGAAGGCAGGTCAACTTATATCGCTTATGAGGGCAAGGTACACGATCTGAGTGGCAGCGAGAAGTGGATCAATGGCAAGCACATGGGACGTCATAATTCAGGGGTGGTGATCGTCGATGAGATCGAAAACGCGCCCCATGGACCCGAGGTTCTCGAAAAATTTCCCGTGGTGGGGGAAATCCTGGAAGAGGCTCAGGCCGAAAAGGTCGTATCCGCTGGTGTGCCATCGCTCAGGGAACGGATGAAGCCGTTTGAATGGCCTATAAGGCACGGCCACCCCATGACCGTACATTATCCAATCGCCTTTATGATGGCCACTTCCTTTTTTGTGCTCCTGTACATACTGACGGGACACAGAAATTTTGAAACCACCAGCTTTTACCTCATGATTCTTGGTCTTATCGCCTCTCCGGTGGCTGTGACAACCGGATTGATTACCTGGTGGTATAATTACAACTCCGCCATCACCTATATAATCCGCAGGAAGATGATGCTCTCTGCTGTTCTTGTCGCAGTCAGCTTGGTAATGGTCATCTGGAGGGCAACTACCCCAGAAATATTCACCGGCGAAATGGGATTTTGGTGGCTCTATTTAATCCTGACCTTGATAATCACCCCACTGGTCGCATTGATTGGTTTTTATGGGGGGAAGTTGACCTTCGGGTCATGATTTTAGGCCAAAGTTTTCTGGATGGGCCATGGCGATGCCGGACTGCATTGGCGATTCATGAGAGACTTTGCTTGATGCAGGATGCTAATTTGTTTATATTATTGGCTAGTTAGGCTATCATTTTATGAAATCTAAAAAATTTGTAACACTTTAGCTCTTTGAAAAAAGAATAAGCTGGCGGTTTAGGATCTC
>CAZTAS010000310.1:0-6395 GCA_964611635.1 uncultured Thermodesulfobacteriota bacterium | reverse complement strand
GGCAATACATCATGGACATAAATGCATGGAGCCAGATTTCATCCCTGCCAATACTTTTATTATGGGTGGTTTTACAGGTTTTTTTACTAGGCAGGTATTACTCTGACGGAATAGGATTCTCTGATGCAATAAAGCTATTGTTTATTCTTACCATTCCATTTGCATCCGGCCTATACCTTTACCCGGAAAATCTCTTTTTCCATCTTCCTGCAATCACGATAATCATTGGCGTATCTCTTATAATAAGATTGCGTAATAACTATAATAAATCAGCTATCCATATTGCAATTATTGCACTCTTGGCTGGCATCTCAACTGGCCTGCTTTTTTCCAAAGGGACTTTTGGTCTTATTGTAAGCCAATTGAACACGGTTAGGTCTACCGAAGTTGACTGGTGGAAATATTTCCTTGCCTTTTTGCAAGGCCAGGATTTCAAAGCCCTTTTGCAAGCAATAGATTTTCAAGCTTTCACAGAAGGACTCCACAATTTTAGAAACACGTCATTACTCGAGGTAGCCAGAAGGACCTCCTTATTGGAAAATATATCTGACTTCATCTCAGGTATAAGTGGTCTATACTTTCTCACCCCTACAGGTAATCAGAGTGTTTTTGTTAAGATATGTATTAGGGTATCACTAACCATATTTGTTTCAACCCTATTGTGGACAGGGGCTGTATTTGTCAGTAGATTGTTTCATCCCAAACTTAATACCTCTTTTCACGAAATGAAATCGCCTAATATCAAATTGTTCGGTTTTATCGCAATAATGCTGTTATCCTCTTTAGCATACACCCTGATATTTGGAACAAAGATAGGTCTATTCCTTCACGATTGTGCATTATTCCTAATAATAGCGCTCATTATGTCCCTCATATTTGCACGGGGTATTACACCTTTTTACTCATTTAGCTTTACCCTAACTAATTCTATAGCTGTTATTCGTAGTTTTGCCATAATCATATTTGTAATGTTATTATTGATTCTTGCCCTCCTTATTGGGAAACACTTCTGGGGCGCCGGAAAAGCCCTCACGTATGTTTGCCCATACATCTTTATTATATTGATTATGGCTTATTTCTCTCTTACGGCGGCAAGGGCTAATTTATTGCCTAAGGTCATCTTACTTGCTTTTATGTTTGCCCAAATATCTTTTGGGGTGATAAGAATCCCCAGTGCAGCTTCACCTAATGGGATCCACTATTCATTTCCTTATCCTTCTATTCAGTCGGTCGAATTGAAGAAGAAAAACGATTGGGAGATTGATAATATTTGTCACTACCTAAGTGACTCTAATTCTGTACTGATCGATGTTAGAAGTCTATGGCTGGAAAACTATCTCATGGTTTACCTTTATTCAATTGGGAAGCGTTATTTTACAACTAATACTGTAAATACGTACTTTGGAAGAGGGCATGACATAGGATATCAGAAAATCCCTCATGAAAAACTTATCACAATAACTGATCGGGCCGATAGGATCAGTACCGGGAATTCACCCAAACAAAACGATATTCACATCAACAAGACCCTTCGGTTAGTGAAGGAAAAATAATGTCGTAGCTCTGGGTCTAAGCTCTCTTTCAAAGAAACCTGTACAACAGATTCAGCGTTATGTAATGAACATAGTGTCTGAACAGCGGGTAAATATCTTTAGACGTTGCTGCTTGCCTTTTTGCGGTAAGATATGTCTCAAAGGCGGCTTTTCTGTAGTTCTCACTGTTCTTCGACCTTCCTTGCCACCTGAAATTAGCCAAAAACTTATCAATATAATGGGGCTGATATCTCTTCCCTATCCTCAACCAGTAATCATAATCCATCGAATAGTTACAGTCTAAATCTAGGGGCCCGATCTCTTTATAAACATCTCGGGTAAAGAATACCGCGGGTTGCGAAATAAAGTCCTTTGAAAGAAGGCGTCTATATGAATAGCGCCTACTTTCAAAAATCTTATATCTTGTTACGGCCTTCCGTATCTCATGGTCATTTTCGTCAATGTTCCTACACTTCCCAAAACACCACTTAAAAGGCCTCTCTTGATAAGCCCGGCAAACTGTATCCAGAGCACCGGGTACATATGTGTCATCGGAATTTAGCCATGCCAGGATATCTCCGGAGGCCATTTCAAAGCCCTTATTTATGGCATCGGACTGTCCTCTATCCTTTTCTGACACCCATGTCAAGCGATCCTGGTACTTTATGATAATCTCCAAAGTACCATCAGTTGAGCCACCATCGACAATAATATAGTCTAATTCAAAATTTCCTTTTTGGCGGAGAACACTCAGAATGGTTCGTTCAATGAAGCGCCCTTGATTCATCGACGGTGTTACAACCGATATCTTCAACAAAGGGTTAACCTCCCTTGCATTACGAACCTGATTTCTCAGGCTTAAAACAATACGCCAGAAAACCCTTGAGGGCCTTGAGCATTCTGAGGATATTGAAAGGATTAGATAGCAGTCTTAATAAGTAGTTTCCAATAATACGCGGTCGCAGATAGAATTCCCGCACAAATTTGCTTTGGTATTTCAAGACTTTTTCTTTTGACAGGCCGTTAGGCACATAAATCACATCAAGGAGATTCATTTTTTCAAAATCCTTTTCAACCGTTCCGTGTTCTTCCGCGATATCATACATCTCCGAACCGGGGAAAGGCGTCAATGTAAAGATACTCATATCGTTTAGAGGGATGTTCTTGGCAAAACGAATGGTGCTATTCATGCTCTTTTCGGTTTCATGGGGCAGGCCAAAGATGAAATAGCCCTTGGTCAGAATTCCGGATTCATGGGTTAAACGGATTGCATTTTCAATCTGTGTGATCGTAATGCCTTTCCGGGCAAGATTGAGGATTTTCTGATTTCCCGACTCAATCCCATAGTTGATCTGCCAGCACCCAGAACGCTTCATCAGTCTTAATAGCCCTGAATCATTCACGCTACTGACCCTGCCGCTGCAACACCAGGAAATGCCCCATCTGGATCGCAATAAACCCTCACATATCCTCGCGACCCTATCCTTTTTGATAAGAAACTGATCATCTTCAAAAATGATCTCTTTAATCCCGAATCTCTTAACCAGATAGCCTATCATCTCAAGGACATACCCAGCACTATGAAACCGAATCTGGCGACCGAAAACAGAGGTATCGCAAAAGATACATTTGTTTGGACAGCCCCTTGCAGATACAATGTGTGCGGACGGGAGCTTTTTGTACTTAAAAAGTGCCGGGTGATATTGCCCCGGAAAACCATCCTGGAGATCCCATGCCGGGAAGGGAAGATCATCCAGGTTTTCAATGGCCAATCGGGGTGATGAAAAAAAGACCTTTCCGTTCTCCTGAATGGCAACGCCCGGAACCTCCAGAGGTCCGCCGCCATTACCCAAGACTTCAACCAGTTCCCGAAGTGTCTCCTCACCCTCCCCGATGACACCATAGTCGAAGACAGGGAAATCCAGAAGCGTTTGTTCCGGAACTGCGGTGAAATGTGGGCCACCAATGATTATCGGTATTGATGGCGACACTTTCTTTATCATTCCAGCAAGCCTTGCCGCCTTGATGATCGAGGGTGTCACAGCAGTCAGTCCGACAATATCAGGTTTGAATCTCCTTGCCTCTTCAAGAGTCTCTTCGTAGCCCATTCCCCGGGCACAGGCATCCACGATGCGAACACGGTAACCGGACTGTCGGAGTACCGCTCCTAACATGAGCAGCCCCAGGTGTGGAAGCGTAGCTCCTACTGAAGCCAGTTTGCCATACCTGTCGCCCAGAGAATAGGGAGAATTGGCCAGAAAAACAGCAGTCATAATTGTGTGCTTAAAGGGGTGTCAATCATCGCTTGTTTATGGGTTATTTACCTCTCTGTCCCTCATAAAGTCTTCTAAGACACAGAGCCATTGAGCCGAACCATTTGGGCAACATCGGGATCAAGAATTACCAGCTATTTCCTCTATCCTCTCCCTGAGCAAGGCATTTTCTTGCACAAGGTTCTTTACCTGGCCAGTCAGCCTGGATATCTTGACGGAAAACTGAACACAGAGAACCATCAAAAATATCAGTGCCCCGATGAACAGGGTACTCGTGGGAAGGACCGCCCCAATAATCCTGGTGATAGACACAAGCCAGCCATATTTTATAACCAGGAGGAACATAGTTAAACTGGTTAGGAGCCACAACCACGAGTATTCTTCTCTCAATCTTCTGCGTCTCACGAGATCGAGTATTAAAATGAATATGACAATACTGATGACTATCATGGCTGCTTTTTGTCTTGGCAACATGGCGCTAAATCCTCCAAAGGTTCTACTGTTTCCGGTGCAAACAAAAAACACTTGACATGATTAACATGATACACATGATTTATTTTCGCCTTTCCATATGAAAGGCAAAAAAGTTTAATCGCTCTTTGAAAAAGGAAGTTTACTGCAAGTTATCGAGCTTATCAAAATTCGGTAAGAGGAAGTCAGGTCTCCTTTTCCCGCCGGCCGGATTGTATTTTCTCCCTTCCATCGCTGACCATCCTTCCCTCTGCCCCTAAATGCCCTATTACAGAGACGGTTTCTTTCTTAGCAATGTCATCAGCATGGAAAGAAACATCTTGAAAATGTAATAAACCGGTCTCAATCCACCATGCATCGATATCCCGCTAGCCCTACCATGCATGACCATGGGCAGTTCCTTTATCCTGAAGCCAGCGCGATTCACCAATATGATAACATCTGCATCCGGGTAATCATAGGGGAAGAAATCATTGCTAAGAAAGCTGATAACCCGTTTGTTAAAAGCTCGGTATCCTGAAGTAGGATCGGTAATTTTCAGTCCGATGAGTTTGGAAGTTATAAAGGCGAATACCATTATTCCCAGTCTTCTTGTCCTGCCAACCCCATAGCGGGTTTCAGAGGCCTTACCCAGCGGTTTTTCTTTCAGAAATCTTGATCCTATGACCAGGTCTGCATCTCCTGACATCATTATACCAAACATTTGTGGGATATAGGCCGGATCGTGCTGGCCATCTGAATCTAATTGTAAGACATAGTCATATCCCTTCTCAAGTGCATATTTATAGCCGGTTTGCACGGCAACCCCGTAACCCATATTAGAGGATAGTCTAATCACCTTTGCCCCGGCCATTCTTGAATTGTGGCCGGTACCATCTGATGAACCATCGTCTATGACAACGATGTCTATCCCTTTGTTCAGCTCTCCTATTTTTCTAAGGACCTGCCCGATTCTTCCTTCTTCATTGAATGCGGGAACTATTACTAGCCTTTTCTCTTTAGATTTCCTTTCCATGGATCACCTATCAGGTTGAACCTCATGACACCATTTTCACGGAGTTAACACAATACTGGGATAATACCTTTGGCAGCAAAAATCCTAAGCATGATGGCCACAAAACCATCATCATTTAGGGTCCTCAAAAACCACAATCCGAACACTCTCACCTCTCGGTCTTTCATAAGGCCCTTCCCAAACCCGATTCACTAATCAATGAACCCCTCAATTTCCAGGTTAGTCTGATGCAGGATGCCTCGTATTACCCCTTTGGGCCAAAGTACGCTCAAGATTCCGCCGCGCCACAGCAAACCCCGGCCTGATACGTAGGGCCTCTTGAAAATGAACAATGGCATCATCCAGATTCCCTTGACCTGCCAATACAATCCCTAAATTAAGGTGGGTCTCTGCCAACTGCGGATTGATCTTCAGTGCCTTATTATATTGCTCAATGGCAGCCTCCACACGGCCCTGGTATGCCAGGACATTTCCCTGGTTAGTGTAGGCGTTCACATCGTCAGGGTTTAGCCTTATGGCCTCGGAATAATGTCTGATCGCCTCCTCAAACCTTCCTTTCTGAACCAGGGCGTTTGCAAGGTTGTTGTGCGTCTTAGCATCACCGGGTCTGATCCGTAACGCCTCATAGTAATGCTCAATGGCATCATCAAACCTTCCCTGCTCAGCCCTTGAGATCCCCAGATTATAATGTGCCTCACCATAATCCGGATTAATTCTAAGTGCCTTTGAATAATGGGCAATAGCTGCCTCAATATGGCCCTCTCTCGCAAGTGCATTACCAAGATTGTTGTGGGCCTCCTCATTGTCGGGATTGATTTGGAGTGCTTGTGAGTAGTGGCTGATGGCTGATTCTATCTTCCCTTCTGCAAGTAAGGCATTTGCCATATTGTAATGTGCATTTTCACAATCCGGTTTTCTCCGCAAGGCCTCTGAATAATGTCCGATGGATTCCGCGATTCTCCCCTGCTGATATAGAGCATTTCCCAGGTTATTGTGCACCAAATAGTGGTTCACGCCTGCCCTGATGCTCTGTCTGAAAAGCGCAACACCGTTCTTCCAATGACCTGTCTGCAACCTTGAGCATATCATCAACATTAGAACCAT
>CAZTAS010000309.1:0-6397 GCA_964611635.1 uncultured Thermodesulfobacteriota bacterium | reverse complement strand
CGTGCTGTACCACTCAAAAAATGTTACTCTGATTTATACAAGTAAGCACTAGTTATGGAAGGGCTTATGTTCTCATCCATGGCCATGTTCATAACATCCATGAGCCCTTCTTATGATTTTTTCAGTTATTATTTTACACTATATATCACTCCCATGTTTCTTTTCTCGGGGATTTTTTTCCCG
This sequence comes from uncultured Thermodesulfobacteriota bacterium, assembly GCA_964611635.1. Classification (GTDB taxonomy): domain Bacteria; phylum Desulfobacterota; class JAFDED01; order JAFDED01; family JAFDED01; genus JAFDED01. Next base: position 6,214 of record CAZTAS010000309.1, on the reverse strand, counting down.
CTGTCGGGTCTTCCCATTTGGGCGCAGAAGATTTCCTGGTTTTTTCCGCTGACCCACGTTGTCAGCCTTGTCCGCGCCGCGGTGCTGGGCAGGAGTCCAGAGAATTGGATCATAGATGTGATCTGGATAGCCATGTGTACAGCCTTGTTCTTTACTCTATCGGTCAACAGAATCAAACGGCGTTTGCTGGTGTGAGGAAATAATACGTGTTGCCAATGCCTTGAATTCCCTTCAGAGCGCTCCGGTTTTTCTTGGCTTTTAATGTGAAAATTCATCACGGGATTGCTCGGACACGCACATTTTTTCTCCCCCCAGATAAAGCCGCGTAAAAAAGGGCCTCTGGGCATGAAAGATGGAATAATCGCCATTGTGCTGCACTTGTGATTTTTACCTGGATGTTTACAATAAAAAAATTCATTGCATTTTTCCAAGTGTACATTTATAATATAAAAAATTGAGTCGTTAATGGATTTCTTGGTTGATGAAAACAATGAATTTGCATAATGATTCAAAATAGATAGGGATATCTATTTGAGCAGACAAGCCGAACAATTGACAGTGGAACAGGCCAGCTTCGAGGATAACGAGCTGGCTAAAATTTTGTTTGGAAAACACGACGAGAACGTCAAATTGGTGGAACGTTCTGTGGATGTGCGCGTTAACGTCCGTGGGAACGCCGTTACTATCCAGGGCGGGGCACTGGAAGTCAAGCTGGCCAAGCGGATATTTCAGGAGCTTTATGAAGTACTCCAAAAAGGTTATCCGGTTTACCCGGCGGATGTAGATTATGCCATCCGGATCCTATCGGAGAAAAGCTCAGCAAAGCTTAGAGACTTTTTTCTGGATAAAGTTTGCATTAAAGTTCACAAGCGTGTTATCACTCCAAAGAGCATAGGCCAAAAGGAATATGTCGATGCTATTCGCCGTTTTGACATTGTCTTCGGCATCGGACCGGCAGGTACCGGCAAGACATACTTGGCAATGGCCATGGGCGTCTCAATGTTGTTGAAAAAAGAATTTGCACGTATAATCCTTACGCGCCCAGCAGTGGAGGCTGGTGAGAAACTTGGTTTTCTTCCGGGTGATCTTTATGAGAAAGTAAACCCCTATCTACGTCCTCTGTATGATGCACTGCACGACATGATGGATTTCGACCACGCAACGCGCCTTTTGCAAAGGGGTGAAATTGAGGTGGCACCCCTGGCTTTCATGCGCGGTCGTACCCTCAACGACTCCTTCGTGATCTTAGACGAGGCCCAGAACACCACCAGCGAACAAATGAAAATGTTTCTAACCCGATTGGGATACAGCTCCAAGGCCGTTATCACGGGGGATATTACGCAAGTGGATCTTCCAGATGGGACCCTTTCCGGACTTATTGAAGCCAGAGCAATCCTGAGCCATATCACTGGCATCCAAATCTGCCACTTTTCTGAGAAGGATGTGGTCCGACATCCCTTGGTGCGGGATATCATTAAAGCATATGAGCTGTCCGGGCAAACCAAAAATCATGGCCCTCATTCGCTAACAAAAGAGTTCGATCATGAACCGCGGTTCCAAGCAAAACAATAAATCTCTGTTTTACTATCTCTTCAAAAAACCTGTTTTACTGCCAGAATATAGCCTTCTGGATAACCGTCTTTTCCGGAAAAGGCCATTTAAGCGCTGCTTCTCAACAGTCGGTAGCCTGTTCCGAAGTTCCATGGTCAAGCGCTTGGCCATGCTGTTCAGTGTGAGCTTGTTGGTGGGATGGATCTTTTCTCCCACGAGCCCACCTTCCACACGAGAATACCGTTTAGGAGACATTGCATGGTCCGGTGTTAGGGCTCCCCGAGACCTCCTGGTCGAGGATACTATATCCACCGAAAAGAGGCGTCGTGAGATGGAACGAAGCCTCGGGGCGATTTACGACCTGGATCCTAAAGCGCTTTCTCATGCCGAAAAGACTCTGAAGGAAGCCTTTAACTTCATGCGAGAGCTATATCCTACCCCTTCTGATCAAAGCGAAGAGCCCTCAAAACCATCGATCATGAAAGGACAAACAATCCAAACCGAAGACCTTGAAAAAGAGATCACAAAGCGGCGCGATTTGTTCCAAAAGAAATTGGGATTTCCCATTTCCGATTATGCTTTTCACACACTTAAAAATCATCGGTTTAGTGATCGTATCGAGGACTATATTTACGCCATGTTGGCACCCGTGATTGTCAAGGGAGTCGTCAGCAGGAAGGAATTGTTCCGCTTCGAGAGCGACAGTCAGATCATTTTAAGAGAGGTTGAGACTGGAAGGGAGTTTGTCCTGAGAGATCTTTCCTCACTTTTCGACCTTGATTCAGCCCGCCGTTACATCGAGCTCAGAGGGCAGGAATCTCTTTTACATCTGAGCCGAAGTCTGCGTGATACCGTCATCGAAGTCTCACAAAAGCTGGTCTTGCCCAATATCACCCTGAACAAGAGTGAGACCGAGAAGCGAAGGAAAGAAGCTCTCGAAAGCATCAAGCCAGTGTATTTCCAGTTAAAAAAAGGAGAGGTCATCCTAAGAGAGGGTGAGCGAGTAAGTCTAGAACATCTGCTCAAGCTGGAGGCTTTAGGCCGAATAGAGGACCCCTATAACGTTTACAAGGTATTGGCCGGATATATGCTCATGGTCATGTTATTATTGCTTCTTTTGTATTATCTGGCCTCACAAAGCATGGAGCGTTTTGCCCAACGCAATGTGGATCTGCTTATGTTCTGCCTGGCTATATTCGGTACCCTCGTAATGGTCAAGGCAGCCATGTTTATCACCGAATCGGTGAATCGTTCCTTCCCGTTTATCCCGACGGAATCCCTATATTATAGCATTCCTTTCGCCTTGGTTCCGATGATGATCGCCATGATGCTCAATGCCGAAGTGGCCATGATCATTGCGATCCCCATCTCTATTTTTTCCGCAATGATGTTCGGTAATCCTGTGGGAATTTTCTTTTACAGCCTGGTAGGTAGCCTGGTGGGGGCTCATAGCGTTGTCTTTTGCAGTGCCCGAAGCATACTACTGAAGGCTGGCATCCGCGTGGGAATCATCAACCTGGCCTCTGTCTTATGCCTTTGCCTAGTTGCCCATCAATTCCCTGTTTTTGATAATATCTATGACTTTTCCTTTGCCTTTGCAGGCGGTGGGTTGGCGGGTATCCTTGCGGCCGGGCTGACGCCGTTAGTGGAGTCACTATTTGGGTACATGACCAACATCAAGCTGCTGGAATTGACCAACCTGAACCACCGAGCCATGCGGGATCTGGTGCTCAAAGCCCCGGGAACTTACCAGCATAGCGTCATAGTGGGAAGTCTCGCAGAGGCGGCGGCAGAAGCGATCGGGGCCAATCCTCTTTTAACTAGGGTGAGTGCTTATTATCACGATATCGGCAAGATCAACAAGCCGCTTTACTTTATCGAAAATCAGAAGTCTGGTGAGAATAAGCATGATAAGTTAGCACCCAGCATGTCGAGCCTCATTATCACCGCCCACGTGAAAGATGGGATAGAGTTAGCCCGTAAATATCGCCTCGGACAGCCGATTAAAGATATTATCCAGCAGCATCACGGCACCTCTCTTATCTCTTACTTTTACAACAAGGCCAAAAGGCAGGCGAACCCTCAGCCTGTGGATGAAAAGAGCTACCGATACCCCGGGCCTAAGCCTCAGACAAAGGAGGCCGCGGTGATCATGCTGGCTGATGCTGTGGAGGCTGCCTCCCGTACTCTCATCGATCCAACGCCTTCCCGGGTTCAGGGAGCGGTCCAGCAATTGATAAACAGTTTCATGACTGACGGCCAATTGAACGAATGCCACCTGACCATCCGTGACCTGCACCAGATCGCTCGAAATTTCACCAATGTTCTCAATGCGATATACCACCATCGCATCGATTACCCCGCCTCAACAACGCAGGTAATTCAGGGAAAAAAGAAAAATGGAAGTACAGATAGAGGACAGGCAGCAGTTGATCATCATCGACCACGGTTGGGTGGCACGGGTGGTAGAGTGGATATTCGGCGCCTTGGGAAATCGTGAGGGCGAGGTTAGCATAGTATTCCTTGATGATTTCCAGATGGCTGAGCTAAATCAAAAATACCGCAACCGAGAGGGATCTACAGATGTTCTGTCCTTTCCTATGGCCAAGGGGGAGTTCGGGCACATAACCCCGGGCATGTGGGGGGACATTGTTATCTCCGTCCAGCGCGCCCTTGAACAATCACGCGAGTTTGGATGTTCTTTCTCGGAAGAACTTGGAGTTTTACTGATTCATGGCGTTTTGCACTTGATGGGACACGATCATGAGGGAGTCCACATGGAGAAAGCGGAGAAGATGCGAGCACTGGAGGATAAGCTTTTCAAAGAAGCCTTCGGCGAGGCCGGAACCTTAAGCGAGCAACGAGCCTTGGCGACCGACGATGGGAAATGCCTTCCGGAGTGAGCCCCATTCCCCACCTATGCTTATTGCCGATTTTCTGAGTCCAATCAAATTACTAATATAATTCTCTGAAAGTACAAACACCCGCCTATGCCGGCTTTGGGATAGGGTTATATTCAGCCGCAATAGACAGGTCTGAATATCAAATTTCCGTAGCATCAAATGATCCGAATTGCTTGACATGGGGGGCCTAACTGATTAATATTAAATATACATAGATATATTATTGTGCTTAAATCCCTGGCTGGCAATATTATCCGTTTACTAAGATAGTGATTATTTTTTCTGCCTTTAGAAATAAAATCCAGAAGTGTATAATGACCATATTTGGCTTTAATTTTTAATAAAAATTATGAAACGTGATTATTACGAGGTACTGGGCATCTCCCGGGATGCGGATGAAGAGACGATGAAGAAAGCTTACCGCAAGCTTGCCTTGCGGTATCATCCGGATCGTAACCCCGGGAACCCCGAGGCCGAAGAGAGATTCAAAGAGGCGGCTGAAGCATACGAGGTGTTGCGAGACCCGGAAAAACGAAGCCTTTATGATCATTATGGCCATGCAGGTTTGCAAGGGACTGGGTTTCAGGGCTTCAGCGATTTCGATGACATCTTTTCAAGCTTTGGCGATATTTTTGGTGATCTGTTCGGTTTCGGTAGGGCGTCATCCAGAGGGAGAGTTCGGCCGCGGCAAGGAGATGATCTACGCTACGATCTGACCATCGATTTTGAGGACGCAGTCTTTGGCAAAAAAGTTGAAATACAGATTCCAAAAGCTGAGACCTGTCCAGTATGCCATGGAACCCGTGCTCGGCCCGGAACTCACCCTGAACGATGCTCCATGTGCGGTGGTCGGGGACAGGTCGTGCGCACCCAGGGTTTCTTCTCCATCAGCACCACTTGCCCGCGGTGCCGTGGAGAAGGGACCTTTGTCAAGCAGTTATGCCCCGAATGTGGTGGAAGAGGCTGGATTCAAAGCACACGCCACCTCTCCCTCAACATCCCACCTGGAGTGGATACAGGGGCCAAACTGCGCCTTCAAGGGGAGGGCGCCTTGGGAGAGAATGGTGGCCCTCCGGGGGACCTCTATGTTTTAATACATGTTAAGCCGCACGAATTTTTCGAGCGTGAAAACGATGATATATTCTGTACTGTGCCGATATCCATGAGCCAGGCCGCGCTGGGGGCTGAAATCGAGATTCCAACACTTGAGGGGACCGAAAGGCTCAAGATTCCCGCCGGCTCGCAAACTCATTCTTTATTCCGGCTGAAAAACAAGGGTATTCCCCGCCTTCGAGGAAGAGGACAAGGAGATCAAATCGTTCGCGTCGTTGTCCAGACGCCCACCCATCTCACAGAGCGGCAAAAGAAACTCTTCCAGCAACTGGATGAACTTGATAAAGAACTTTCTCTGAACGCTGGCAAGAAAAAAAAGAAGGGATTCCTCGCCTGGTGAAGGATTTATAGCAAATTGCGGTCAAATGAGTAAAATTCAAGCGTGAAATTATATAACGGCATGCAGGGGCTGGGTTTATCCTTGTGAAACATCTCGAAAACCTAATTACATAAAAGAATTTGGATTCAAATCCAAAGTATGTCCATTGGTCTGAAGGAAATATTGAATATGCTGTAACCGATATCGAGTTTGAAAACAATTAATCATTTACCTCGGGGGTAAAATAATTTTTTCCTTCCCCGCCCAAAATGATGAGTAATACCACCGAGAACTTAGGTGGTAATGCTTTGCTCATTAGCTGCTGAAA
>CAZTAS010000308.1:0-6414 GCA_964611635.1 uncultured Thermodesulfobacteriota bacterium | reverse complement strand
TTAATCGTCGAACCTGGGAGCACCAACTTTTTGATAGATTGGTTACTGCTTGTGTAAACTCTAAGAGGGTTTGTTATGCTGAGCTAACTCAATAGCCATTTTTTGTTTTATGAAAATTGAAAACTCTGAAATCAACCAAGAATCACAAGAATCAACTGAAGGAAATCTTGCACAGATTTACCGGGACAAAAGATATGGAGCAATACGCCTGGCCGTATTAAAAATCCTAACATCGGGATGTGAAGTTATTTTCATTATTCGTTAATTTTAATATTTTACAATGAGATTGGGAGTGTGTAATATTTAAGTGCTGGATGAATTTATGGCTCTAATAAGGTAGATGAAAAATTGGGGGGTGCGCACGATTTTGTCGACCGATTCTTACAATGTCATTATCGTTGGCGCGGGGCCAGCGGGAATCTTCTCTGCATTTCGCCTAGCCGAGCAAGGCGTAGATCGTGTTCTCATGCTGGATCAGGGCAAGGATATTTATCAACGCCGCCGTGAGCAGGGGCATGATCTCCTTTGCGGATGGGGTGGAGCCGGCGCTTTCAGCGATGGGAAGCTCACGTTTTCACGAGAAGTTGGGGGATTCCTCTCCGAATTCATCCCTGGAGAGGAGCTGGACAGGCTCTTCGATGAAGTGGATCGCGTTTACCTGGACAATGGGGCCTCCTCCCAGCTCTTTGGCATCTCATCAGAGGCCATGGTTGAACTTGAGACCGATGCCAAGCTAGCAGGCATGGAGTTCATACCCGCCCGCATCCGTCACATGGGCACCGAGAATTGCGCGGACATTCTGAAGCAGATCAGGAAGTTTCTGAGGAAAAAGGTGGAGGTGTTGACCTCTACACGGGTGGAGCACATTCTGGTGGAGAATGCAATGGTCAAAGGTGTCCAATTAGCTAATGGTGAAAAATTGAGATGCCGAGTGGTCATTGTGGCCCCTGGGCGGATTGGCGCGCAATGGATACGGAGTGAAGCCCAGCGCCTGAAGTTGCGATCAAGGTCTAACCCCGTGGACATTGGTGTGCGTGTGGAGGCGCCTGCTGCTGTTTTGACCCGCCTGACCGATGTGGCGTATGAATCCAAGCTCATATATTATTCCCATACATTTGACGACCGCGTCCGGACGTTCTGCATGAACCCCTTTGGAGAGGTCGTGACTGAAGAGATCAACGGCCTCATCACGGTCAACGGCCACAGCTATTCCAGCAAGCGAACTGAAAATACCAATTTTGCTTTGCTCATCAGCAGTAATTTTACAGAGCCTTTTGATGATCCAATTGGTTACGGCCGCTACATTGCCCAACTTGCAAATTTGCTGGGCAAGGGAGTCATCATCCAGCGGTTAGGGGACCTCATCGCTGGACGCCGCTCCACGCCCAAAAGGCTGGCTAAATGCATCACGCGGCCCACGCTAACGCAGGCCACACCGGGGGACCTGAGTTTCGTGCTCCCCTATCGTCACTTGAAGGATATTATTGAAATGCTGGAGGCGATGGATCGATTGACTCCAGGTATTTTTTCCCGTCATACATTGATTTACGGCATAGAAGTAAAATTTTACTCAAATCGTCTTCAACTCACTAATAACCTGGAGTCAGAGATAGAGAACCTTTTCATCATAGGTGACGGGGCCGGGATTACCAGGGGGCTTTTACAAGCCTCGGCTTCTGGACTTGTTGCAAGCAATTTGGTAATTGAGCGATTGAAGACATGATGCAACGGCCAGGGTGGTGGAATATACAAGTGACATGATTAAGGGGCTAGGAAAGAATCTTCCGGATCTCTTCCAGCTCCATTCGAACATGTTTTAAAATGGCTTGATGAGGATCTGGTGGTCCTCCTGTACCTTTTTCGGCGTGCATACGGCGCCAATCCTGCAACTTTTTCTTTGCGCCGGATATGGTGAATTTCTCCTCATAGAGCAAGCGCTTGATTTCCAGAATCAATTCAACATCGCTCCGATGGTATAACCGCTGCCTCGCTCGGCTGCGCATTGGGCGCATCATGCTGAACTCAGATTCCCAGTATCGTAGAACATACGGCTCCACCTGAGCGATCTGGCTCACTTCTCCAATCTTGAAATAAAGCTTATCCGGGATTGCCGGGATAGATCCGCTCATGGAAGAATTGCCCGGCCATAGATGGCGCAATGTAATTCTGTTAATTAAAAATTGGAGGACTCATCGCAGTAAAAGCGATAAAAATTCCTCAGAACCACAAAATACTCACCCGGACATCGCCTCCGAGTCATCCTTGGAATGATCGTTAATTCTTTTGCGAAGTATGGGGCTGGGGCGGAAGGTCAGAACCCTGCGGGATGAGATCTCGATCTCATCGCCTGTCTGCGGGTTCCGCCCCCGACGCGGCTTTTTCTCCCGAATGGCAAAATTGCCAAAACCTGAAATTTTGATTTTCTCGCCATTAGTCAAGGTCTCTTTAACAATTCCCAGCACAAGATCCACAATCTCGGCGGACTCTTTCTTGGAAAATCCGACCTTTGCATGAACCTTTTCCACGATGTCCGCTTTTGTCATGGTATGCCCGGCACTCCTTTGTTGATATTGTGAATTCTGCATAAGGCGCCCTCCGCAACAAAAATTCCCTCCAATACTAGCCCCTTAAAGATAAATCAGAACGACCCACCACGTCCAGGAACTAATAATACATACTTATATTTTCCAACACAAGGGGCCAGCCATTTATCAATGGCTATCCCTTGCTAATTGCACAAGATGGGTGAAACTTGCAGGATCAGTCACGGCCATATCGGACAAGATTTTTCGATCCAATTCCACGCCCGCCTTGCGCAACCCCTCCATCAATCGGCTGTAAGTTATTCCCTGGGATCGGGCTGCTGCGTTTATCCTGGTGATCCACAACGTGCGAAACTTTCTCTTACGCACTTTGCGATCTCGATAGGCATATTGGAATGCCCGGTCGACACTCTCGGCTGCAGTCCGCAATAGGCGACTGCGACCCCCACGAAATCCCTCGGCTCTGGAGAGAATCTTTTTTCTTCTCTTAATCCCTCTGGTTCCTCTTATTACGCGTGCCATATGGCTCCCTTTTGATTGACCTTTTCTTGTCAAAAAATACTGACAAATCTTATTAACTTATTGTTTTATTAATGGACTAATGGACGCTCTGTAAAAACTGGAAAATTACTACTAAAACCCCTTCCCACCAGAAAATCCCTTTGCGACTCAGCCATAAGGGATCAAACGACGGATTGCTGGGAAATCAGCAGCGCTTACCAGGGCAGATTTGCGAAGGTTTCTTTTCCTCCCCCTCCTTTTTTTGGTCAAAATATGGCTCCGGTTTGCATGCTCCCGCCTTATCTTTCTTCCGCCCGTGTAAGAAAATCTTTTTACTGCTCCACGATTACTTTTCAACTTAGGCATCAAAAAGCTCCATATTACATTATTTTCAACTAATTTTCATGCAGAGGGCTGCACCCTCGGAGCATGAAAATATCGTGGCACAGGCATCTTGCCCGTGATTATCACGGACTGGAAGGCCGTGCCACAAGTTATTTGCTAACTAATAAAAATTGGCATCATCATTCTGGTGGACTAATCCCTTCAAAGACTTAAGCGAAATTTTCAGGGGTCTCCATTAAATCCAGAAAAAGTGCTCTTTAATTACTTAGGCACAAGAATCATAATCATACTGCGTCCTTCTATGCGCGGCTCTTGTTCCGGCGTCCCCAAGGCCTCTATTTCTTTCCGGATACGCTCCATCAGACCTTTCCCCAGTTCAGGGTGAGTGATTTCGCGTCCGCGAAAGAGCACTGTGACCTTGACCTTGTTTTTCGCCTGAAGAAATCGTTGAATATGCCGCAACTTGAATTGAAGATCGTGTTCATCTGTGCCGGGTCGTATTTTCACCTCTTTCACCGAAATGATGGACTGCTTTTTGCGCGCCTCCTGGCCTTTCTTGCTTTCCTGATAAAGGAACTTGCCATAGTCCATAATTCGACAAACAGGCGGATTGGAATTTGGGGCCACCTCAACCAGATCTAGCTCGAATTCTCGCGCCATTTCCAGAGCTTCTTTAAGTGGCATAATCCCCAACTGTTTCCCATCCGGATCTATCACACGGATGATCTTGGCCTTGATCTTGGTATTGACATTAACTCGCTTGACGATCCTCTTCACCTCCCTGACGCCAATGGCCCTGCAAACAGGGCATTTGATGTTAAGCGTTCAACGCGATCCGGCATTCCTCACGAACTCTATCAATGAAATGCTTTGCTGGCATGGGGCCCAAATTTGTCCCATCCCTCAAGCGCGGTGAGACGCTCCCCTGCTTCATTTCCTGGTTGCCAACCACAAGCATGTAAGGAATTTTCTGTAATTGCGCTTCTCTAATTTTTAAGCCTAGCTTCTCGTTACGCACATCCGACTCGATGCGTATTCCTTCCATGCGCAATTGCTGCTCCACCTGTAAGGCATACTCTTGCTGGGCATTCGTGATGTTCATGACTACTGCTTGCACGGGAGCTAACCAGACGGGAAAGGCTCCTTTGTAATGCTCTATTAATACACCTATGAAACGCTCCATGGAGCCTAGAATGACACGGTGTAACATAACGGGCCGGTGGCGGTGTCCATCCTCACCTATGTAAGCAAGTTCGAAACGCTCGGGCATGGCAAAATCGCACTGGATAGTTGCGCATTGCCATTGTCTATCCAGTACATCCCTCAATTTAACGTCAATCTTGGGACCATAAAAAGCTCCTTCTCCTTCATTTATGGTGTAAGGCATTCTGCTCTTATCAAGACATCGTCGAAGGGCTGCGGTGGCCTGTTCCCAATCAAGATGGGTGCCGATGGTCTTTTCCTCAGGCTTGGTGCTTAGTTCCATCTCAAAGGAGAAGCCAAATAACTTCATGATATCCACCACAAACTGAATGATCCCTGTAATTTCGTCATCCAGTTGTGAGGGAGCACAGAAGATGTGTGCATCATCCTGTGTGAACTGCCGGACCCGCACTAGGCCATGGAGCACACCAGACCGCTCGTGGCGGTTGACAATCCCCAACTCAAAGTATCGCAAGGGAAGCTCGCGATAGCTACGAATCTTGGATTTGTAAATGAGTATATGAGAGAGGCAATTCATGGGCTTCAGGCCGTATTGCTGACCTTCCACTTCGGTAAAGTACATGCTTTCCCGGTAATTATCATAGTGCCCCGACCGCTTCCACATGTCCAACTTGAGCAACTGGGGCCCCATGACAATTTGATAACCTCGCTTCAAATGCTCTCTGCGTTCGATGTCCTCCAGGATTGTTCGAAGTAGCGCGCCTTTTGGGTGCCATATCACAAGCCCTGCGCCCGCCTCCTCATTGATCTGGAAAAGATCCAGTTGCTTGCCCAGTCGGCGGTGATCACGCAGCTTTGCCTCTTCCAGCCATTGCAAATATTTCTCCAGATCATCTTGGCCGTAGAATGCCGTGCCGGTGATGCGCCGGAGCATCTTATTGCGCGCATCACCTCTCCAATAATTACCGGAAACATTGATCAATTTAAAATGGCGCAGCTGTCCTGTACTGGGAACATGGGGTCCACGACAAAGATCAACCCACCCTCCCTCTTCGTAAATACTGATGGTTTCACCTTCAGGTAATTCCTTGATGAGATCTACCTTATAATCTTCGCCCTGCCGCGAGAAAATCTCCAGAGCCTCTTCCCTTGTTACCTCCCGGCGAACAAATGGGTTATCCGCTGCGATGAATTCACGCATTCGCCGCTCAATCTGCCCGAAATCATCCAGTGTAAAGGCGTGCTCAGAATCAAAGTCGTAATAAAATCCATTATCGATGGCTGGCCCAATGGTAATTTTGGTACCGGGAAAGAGATCCTGGACGGCGTGGGCCATTACGTGAGAGGTGCTGTGCCGCAAGATTTCCAGTCCCTCGGGTTGGGATGGATCGATAAGCCCCACTTCGCCATCATTATCAATGCTGCGACTCAAATCCACCAGTTCCCCGTTGAGGCGAGCTGCCACAGGTTTCTTTTCATTTGCGTCGCTGAAAAGCTGGCGATTTAGCTCCTCTATGGTTATTCCTCTTCTAACCCGCTCAACCTTTCCATCAATCCGTACAGTGATTAAGTCCCCAGCTTCGTTGCTGGCAACCCTCTCGTTTCCGGGGGCGGCTGCATTTTGTCCTTTTTTCATTTCTATTATCCGTATGTAAAAAAAGGCATCACGAATATTTAAGCAATGATGCCTTCTGAAGCTCAGTATTCATCCAGGCTAATTGTTTTCTGACTGAAGTAACAAAATGCGTTCTATTTGCATCTAAGACATCGAAAAAATAAATCAAAAATGTTAGGCACGGGCGTTTTCGAACCGCCGACTTCTACCGCGTCAAGTTAGCGCTCTCCCCCTGAGCTACGTGCC
>CAZTAS010000307.1:0-6432 GCA_964611635.1 uncultured Thermodesulfobacteriota bacterium | reverse complement strand
TAAAGCTTTTCGCCTAAAGGCGAAGGTTTTAAACCAGGTGTATGGAAAAATAAAGCCTCATTCTATGATTTGTCAAGAACTGTTGAAATGAAATTGAATTCCCATTCAATATATTCCTTCTCCCGATCCCATTAATTTTGCCATTAACATTTGTCAACAATGAAAATTGATATTGAGGGAGTATTTTTTGACTATTTGTTATATCTTGTGATAGGTTTGATCCAGTCAAATTTCTAAACTGATAAGTGTTCAAACATAACCCATCAAGGATTGGCAGATGGATACCTTATTCCTTTCTAGGTTGCAATTTGCCGTGGCCACATATTTTCATTTTTTGTTTGTGCCCCTGACCCTGGGACTTTCCATTATGCTTGCCGTCATGGAGACCATTTACATAAAGACCCACGATGAAGAGTATAAAAGAATGACAAAATTTTGGGGAAAGCTCTTTCTAATCAACTTCACACTGGGCGTGGTGACAGGGATTACCCTGGAATTCCAGTTCGGCACCAACTGGTCAAGATATTCCCGATATGTGGGAGATATCTTCGGTTCTCTTCTGGCCATCGAGGCCATGGCTGCATTCTTTCTGGAATCCACATTTGTGGCGGTGTGGGCATTCGGATGGAACAGACTCTCACCAAAGGCCCATGCCGTGAGCATCTGGCTTGTGGCAATTGCGGCAACTCTTTCGGCCATCTGGATACTTATTGCCAACTCATGGATGCAACATCCTGTTGGATTTATTATCAGAAATGGCCGTGCTGAACTTACAAATTTTCTGGCCGTTGTTACTCAAGAATTTGCCATCCTGACATTTTTACATACGATAAGCGCGTCCTATATTTTGGCCGGGTTCTTTGTGATGGGAATCAGTGCCTGGCATATCCTCCGGAAACAAAATACGGGATTTTTTATCAAGTCATTTCGGATCGCTCTATCCTTCGCTTTACTATTCTCTGTCTTTGAAGTCTTGGAAGGACACCTCCACGGTGCTTTGCTTTCCACAACACAGCCGGCTAAATTAGCGGCCATGGAGTCCCACTGGGAAACCGAGGCCATGGCTCCTATTTACATTTTCCTTGTTCCCGACCCTGAAAACGAGCGTAACATTATAAAGATCGGCGCTATTCCGGGTGCCTTAAGCCTGCTGGCCTTTCACTCTCCAAAGGCGGTGGTCAAGGGACTTAGGGATTTTCGGAAAGACGAACGGCCGCCGGTGTCCATGACATTTTTCGCTTTCAGGATAATGCTAATGCTTGGTTTGCTCTTCGTCTTGATCACAATCACTGGATGGTTAAAACGCAAGAAGCTTGAATCCGCGCAGGGTTTTCTCAGGATCATCCTCTATGCCATTCCGCTGCCTTATATTGCATGCACCATGGGATGGACGTTGACCGAGGTTGGACGACAGCCCTGGATTGTGTATGGTCTTATGAAGACCAAAGACGCGGTCTCTCCCATTGCATCTTCCCAGGTCGCAATTTCTCTTATGGCCTTTATTGTGGTTTACTCTCTGCTGGGGTTGGCGGCATTTTATCTCATGTTTAAGTATGCCCGAAAGGGGCCTGAACCCGTTTAGCTGGGAGCAAGCGAGAAAGGGGTGGTAAGGTTTGTTAGAGACCATCTGGTTTGCAATTTGGGGAGTCTTATGGGCCGGGTACTTCATGCTGGATGGCTTTGACCTGGGGCTTGGCGGTATAATGCCGCTATTGGCAAAAGACGATAGCGATAGGCGGATTATTTACAACGCCATGGGACCAGTGTGGGATGGAAATGAAGTCTGGCTCATAGCTGCGGGGGGTGTTACCTTTGCCGCATTCCCGGCCGCGTATGCGGTTATGTTCAGTTCTCTTTATTCCGCGTTAATGCTGATTTTATTCGCTTTGATTATTCGCGCAGCCTCCTTTGAGTTCAGAGGCAAAGTGGACAGCCCTGCATGGAGAACTCTCTGGGACTCCTGCCTGGTCATCGGAAGTTTGTCACCAGCCGTGCTATTCGGCATCGCCTTTGCCAACATTTTCCGAGGTATTCCTATTGACGCCAATGGTATTTATCACGGAAGCCTTCTCACCTTACTCAATCCGTATGGACTCATCGGAGGCCTTCTCTTTCTCCTGTTGTTTCTCGTGCACGGTTCTTTGTGGCTGGCTATCAAATCTGAAGGCAGACTATATGAACGAGCCGGGTTGATAGCCGCAAAACTCTGGCCTGCTTTAGTGGTCGTGGTAGTCGTATTTCTCGTTGCCACAGGTTTTGCAACAAAACTTTACAACAATTATATGAGTGAACCCATACTGTTTATTCTTCCTCTCATTACGGTTGCTTCTCTGGTTAAGGTGAGGTTCTATATCCTTAAAGCCGCATGGTGGATGGCATGGTATACATCCAGCCTTACCATTGTTGGAATCACCTTTTTCGGCTTAATCGGTCTCTATCCAAATCTCCTCCCCTCAAGCCTAAATCCAGCCTATAGCCTGACCATTTACAACTCCGCATCCAGCCACTTGACTTTGAAAATCATGCTGGGAGTGGTTCTCATCTTTATGCCCCTCATCATCCTTTACCAGGGATGGGTTTACAGACTGTTCAAGAATAAGGTGAAGAAGGAAGATGTGGGATACGAGGATGTGTATTGATATTTACTAATCAGTGCATAAAATAGTTTATATTTTTAATAACCGATCTGGTATTATACGGGCATGAAGACCCGAGATGCTCGTTCGCTTCTTGCTGTCGCTCAAGAAGACCATCGCTGCGGGGCGGTCAAGGCTGTTCTGGATGGTAAGAAGCAAATTGAAGTGGCAAAAATGTTCGACGTTACACGCCAGGTGGTGGGAAAGTGGGTAAAGGCGTATTGTGAAGGAGGTGCCAAGAGACTGAAAGCGAAAAAGAGGGGCCGTCCGAAAGGAGGATCGCTTCTTCCATGGCAGGCAGCGCAGATTGCCAAGACGGTTGTGGATCGTTGCTCAGAACAACTTAAACTGCCGTTTTATCTTTGGACGCGTGAGGATGTGGCGCAGTTGATCGAACGGAGATTTGGCATTCGGCTCTCGACCTGGACAGTGGGCCGGTATCTTGGGCGTTGAGGCTTTACGCCACAGAAGCCGGTGCGCCGTGCGTTGAATTCTGAGAACAGCATGCCCATTCTTTCTTTTGCCTCGCCTTTCGCCCCGGTTTCAGCCTTCGTAGCACTCGGCCATGATCTCCAAATAAGCCCCATAGTCCTCCTCACAGAAGAAGGTCGCCTGGCAACGATTTCCCCGCTGGGTGATGTGATGCGGAATGCCTGGCGCCACTGCCTTTGCCATGCCCGAACACTACCACAACCACTACTCAGAGTAAAGAAATAAGTATGATGTCCCTATAAAGAATATTACTCATTGCATATCAGTATTGATCGCTATAGAATACTCAATTATGAGACTTCTTCTTGTGGAAGACGATGAAAGAATCGCCTCTTTTATCATGAAAGGATTCAAGGAGGCGGGATTCACAATAGACCACTCTGTTGATGGCGAAACTGGTCTCTCAATGGCTTTCGCCGTTTCCTATGATGCCGCCATTGTGGATATCATGCTTCCGAAACGTGACGGGCTCAGCCTCATTGAAGAACTCAGGAGTCAAAGGGTGAACACACCTGTGCTCATATTAAGCGCCAAGCACTCTCTGGACGATCGAATAAAAGGTATCCAACGGGGCGGAGATGATTATCTCGTGAAGCCTTTTGCATTCACCGAACTACTGGTCAGGGTTCATGCCCTTATTCGCAGGTCAAGTGGGACGACGGAAGCCTCAACTCTGACATACAGCGACCTATCATTGGACCTGTATAAGCGCGAAGTTCGCCGTTCCGGAGTGAAAATAGAGCTGCCTCCCCGCGAGTTTGCACTCCTGGAATATCTCATGCGCAATGCAGAGCGGATTATCTCAAAGACCATGATCCTGGAACACGTCTGGAACTTCAGTTTTGATCCCCAAACCAATGTAGTAGATGTTCTGGTTTGCAGATTGAGAAACAAGATTGACAGAGATTTTTCCCACAAATTAATTCATACCATTCGCGGGATTGGCTATGTCCTTAAAGATTCCTCTAAGAGCCTTTAAATCCAGCAGCTTCCGTCTCTCTCTCTGGTATTCGGGATTCTTCATTTCATGTTCTGTGCTCATCTTGATAATGACACATTTTTTTCTCTCCTCGGCTCTAACAAGGGCTGACAAGGCAGCCATTACATCTGAATCGGACGGATTGACCTCAGAATATAATTTCCACGGCTTGACCCCTCTTCAGAAAAAACTGGCAGAGAACCATAATACATATCGGGGGAAAAATCCGTTTTTCATCCGCATTGCCGATCGGTCGAATCGCACCCTGTATATCTTATATCCAGAGCTGTGGAAAGAGTTCGACCTTGGCCTGCTTGAAACCTATTCATTGGCTGCCGGCAAATGGACATACCTGCCCGCAATGGATGATGACTTCGTGCTCATGATGCTTTCAAAACGTTTGCACGATGGACGGTGGCTTCAACTGGGCCGCAGTTCAGAAGTGCGCGATCAGGCTCTCGATCGTTTTTTCGAACTCTTTTTCATAATCATACCACCTCTTGTGCTAATCGGACTCGCGGGTGGGACCTTCCTTGCAGCACGAACACTGAGACCTATCCGACACATGATCCACACGGTGCAGTCCATAGTGAGTGGAAATTTTGAGGCCCGCGTTCCCTGCACCGGCGCAAAGGATGAACTGGATGAATTGGCAAAGCTGTTCAATGAAATGCTACAGCGGATCAATGCGCTGATTATTGGTATGAAGGATTCTCTGGATAACGTGGCTCATGACCTGCGCACCCCCATGACACGACTGCGGAATATGTGCGAAATGGCATTGCGGGCAAATAAAGATGTTGAGCTTTACCGGGAAGCACTGGCTGATAGCATTGAGGAATCCGATCGAATCCTTAAAACGCTGACCACTCTCATGGATATTTCAGAAGCGGAAACAGGGATCATGAAGCTTGATCGAAAACGCGTGAATCTCTTGAGTCTTTTGACCAGAATCATGGACATGTATCAGTACATAGCTGAAGAAAAAGGAGTGGCATTAACCATGAGTGTTCCCGAAGCACTGGACATACCGGTTGACCCGGACCGTATGACCCAGGCCTTGGCCAACATTCTGGACAATGCTATCAAATATACCCCTCGTGAGGGCCAGATCAAAATCAAGGCACACCAGGCTGACGGGCGATGGGTCATCACCATCACTGATACAGGTTTCGGTATTTCCCAGAAAGACTTTCCCAAGATCTGGGATCGCTTGTACAGAGGTGATGCCAGTCGTTCCACAAAAGGACTGGGACTCGGGTTGAGTTTCGTCAAGGCCATTGTCCAGGCACATCAAGGAACTGTTGGAGTCGTGAGTACACACGGAAAAGGGTCGACCTTCACCATTTCTCTCCCATCAAATTCCTGAAATACCTTCCACAGCACTTCAAGACCGAATATGACAAAAATGTAATGATTATGAAAGAATGCTGTAATTCAGGCGTGGTATATATCCAAAACTGGAAGGTGCAGTGGTATGATGCTTCAAAACTTGCACTCTAATCAATGGAGGTTACCAAAATGAAAAAAGAATGGATTCAGACCTTTATAGGAGGTATGGCGGTAGGTGCAGTTGTTCTGCTCATTATCATTTTTTCCGCTGGTTGGGTGGTCACACAAAGCTCGGCTCGGGAACAAGCTGAGCAAAAGGTCGAAGAAACAGTCCTAGATAAGCTCGTGCCGATTTGTGTCGCCCAGTTTCAACAAGATCCCAACAAGGACCAAAAACTAAAGGAGTTGAAACAGAAAGACTCCTGGAAGCAAGGCGATTATGTCAAAGAGCAGGGGTGGGCCACCATGCCCGGCAGTAAGAACCCGGAAAAAAATATTTGTGATGAGTGCGTAAAACGAATTTTGGGGCTGGCAAGTAAGAGCAAGTAATTGTTCATGCATGGGTTTGCGCTCGCACATTGTCTTAGGAAGATCCCTCCCTTTGAAAATTCTCTGGGCCGGTTCCTTCTCTGGATGACTTTCGAGATTGCTACTTCATGTATTTATCCCAGATTTTGCATTTGGGTATGAAAATACTGTTGAACAAAGGGGATAAATATATATAAAAATGTTCCTTGTTTTAAGCCGATAAAATCTTTCAACAAGGAGCACAAAAAAATGAAACGAAAAAAGAATATTAGAGCCCGAAGCTCAACTCAAACTTTGGAAACAACTTCGCACCACCAACCTGATAGAGAGACCCTTCAGAGAGGTCAAAAGAAGAACTCGTGCTATGGGGGTATTCAACAATAAACAAAGTATGGAAAGAATCTTGTTCTCTGTTTTTCATCATCTAAATAATAAGTATGAGGAAATGCCCCTCTTTGAATTTAC
>CAZTAS010000306.1:0-6488 GCA_964611635.1 uncultured Thermodesulfobacteriota bacterium | reverse complement strand
ACCGACTTTCAGTCGTATAACAAATCTACCTGCTTCAGCAGGTAGTGGTTTAATAGCTACCTCTTCTATAGTTTGTTTGGCACTATCCTGTAATATTTTAAGTAAGTTTCATTTATCTTTTAGTATAGGTCTTAAATCTGCTGGTAGAGTTAAAGTTACTAATCTATGCATTTCTGGTAATACTTTCTTCTTAGCTTTTTCTACCCATAGGTCAACATAGCTTTTGCCACATCTGCTGCATACTTTCCCATTACACTTCACATGCATCATAATATGCCTATCACTATGCCTACAATAATCCCAGAAAAAACCCTTATTTGGATTGCAACAACCCAACATCCTCTCTATTTCATGTACTTTATAAGAGTCATAATAGTTAACTTTATATTTGTCCCAGTTATTATCCAATAAGATATCTCTTATTTGATATCTTGTCCGAGGTTGTGTTGGATCATACTAAAACACAACCTCTTTTCTATAAGAAATATTTTTCCATAGGAAAAAATATGATGTTAAAGATTATATAACATCAAGAGCATGAACGCACGGTACCCATCAAAAGTGCCTGCATAGTGGTGAGATCGCTGAGAGCGAATCGACGGGTGCACCATTAGTGAAATGCGCCGGTAAACCTGCTCAGGAATTGAGCAACTTTTTCTCGATGTGCGCCAGCTTTTCTGCACAAGCGCGAATGATCCCATGAGCTTCTTCAATCGAAACCTGCCTGAATCTCACTCTATGCCCAGGCAGCATTTGTGCGAGTACGTCAATATCGGGGCCGATAACGCAGGCGATTTTGGTGTAACCGCCGGATGTCTGGGCGTCAACCATCATAATGATGGGCTGTCCGTTTCCAGGAACCTGGATCGCACCGGGCAGAATGGGGTCTGAAATGATATCCGCTCCCGCTACGTGATGGATATGTGGGCCTTCCAGCCGATAGCCCATCCGATCGGATTGGCTCGTAATGGTATATGCTTCTTTGAGAAAAGTCTTTATTCCGTCTTTCGTGAAATAATCATCCTGAGGCCCCATCACCACCCGTATCTCAGCATCGGAGGTGCACTGAGGGATGTACTCGTCAGGCAATACATGAAAGTGTATTTCTTTTTTGGCGGAAAAGGTTCGAACAACATCTCCTTTCCGAAGGGGCCTTCCCAGCAGTGCCCTCTGGAGTGTGCTTCGGCTACCCAATATGGGTGTTGAGTCAATCCCTCCTTCAACGGCCATATACGACCGCGCACCTTTCCGAATTCCCTTGAAAAGGAGTGTGCTTCCCACCGGAAGCTCTACGGTCTGCCACAGAGGGAGATGTGTCCCATCGAGCATTGGGGTCATGTCTCCGCCGGCAATGGCTACTGTTACCGCCCTGAGGACTTCCAGTTTCAGACGAAACATGGTTATCTCCATCCCCGCTGCACCTGAATCGTTTCCTACGAGCAAGTTCGCCACTTGCAAGGCAAATCGATCCATCGCTCCACTAACTGGAATGCCGTACTGGCCAAGACCAACCCATCCCATATCTTGGATGGTGGTTAGCACCCCGGGATCTTTTACCAGAAAGGTATCAGCCAATTGACGATGACTCTATCGGTTCTGGAAATATATCTTCGCAGGCTTTTGCCTCTTCAAAAGACACCGCCATGAAACGAACATGGTCACCCACCTTAAATGGACTGGGGGGAAAGCGATTCGGATCATATATCTTGTGGAAGCAGCGACCGATGTAGTTGAATCCCGAGGGGAGTTCAACAGGAGTAAAGGCGACTTGTTGACCGCCGATCCCGACCATGCCAACGGGTAATTTGATTCTGGGAGTGGGAAGCCTGGGTGTATGGAGGCACTCGGGTAATCCACCCAAGTTGGGTAGAGCGGCGATAAAGCCGATCATGTAAATCAGCAAAGGCGTTTCGGAGAAGATTCGCACCACCTCATCTTGGGAAAGACCACAGTGCGCAGCGACCCTGTCCAGATCCGGTGCATGGGGCTCCCCGTAGCAGGTTGGCAGCTCGAAGTGTCGACCCGGTGGGGGGTGTCGATTGCTCAGCTTTTGCTCTATTTCCTCGACCAGAGCCTTCAGCCGAGCAAGGGAAATAACGATTGGATCATACTGTATAAGAAGTGATCGGTAGGTGGGCATCAGGCTCAGGATGCCTGGTATTTCTTTTTCTTGGATTGCGGCGGCCATCAGACGGACTCTCCCATTGATGACCGGATCGATACGGTTACCGAACTCCAGAAGCAACCCACTCTCTGTCAGGCATAATTTGCGAGATTTCATTCAATCGTTTCTTGGAGATCTCAGACCAGGGATCCAACCGCAACCACGCTAATGCCCCTTTCCTCGAGCTTTTCCCGCACTATTTTAATCAGGTTGGCCGCCCCTGGCGTGTCGCTATGCATGCATATGCTCTGTGCATCGATTTTGAGAGTGCCGCCGCTATAAGTAGGCATGGTTCCAGATTCCAAAAGTTGGATAATCCGAGACACTATGGTATCCGGATCATGGATAACCGATCCGGGGAGCCTCCGGGACACTAATGTCCCATCGTCATTATATGCGCGATCGCCGTATGCTTCCCCTGCTGTTCTCAATCCTTCATCCTTACATATCTGATACAGCCTTGTACCGGCAATGGTCATGTAGACGAGGCTTTTGTCGACATCTTTGACGGCGGAAGCGACAGCCTTGGCCAGCTCCGGTCTTTCTGTCGTCATCATCTCGATTGCACCATGGCATTTGACATGCTGCAAGGGAATGCCGATCGCGGTGCAGAATGCTTGTACCGCGCCGATCTGATAAATGACATAGTCGTACAGCTCCTCAGGTGTGACGTCCATGTCTCTTCGACCGAACCCTATGAGGTCTGGTAAGCCGGGATGGGCTCCCACAGCAGTATTGGCTTCTCTGGCCAGTTTGATGCTCTTTTTCAAGATGTGAGGATCGCCAGCGTGGAAACCACAGGCAATGTTGGCAGATGAAATATATCTCATCACCTCTTCATCGTTACCAAGCATATATCTTCCAAAGCTTTCACCCATGTCAGAGTTGAGGTCAATTGTATTCATTACTAATCTTCTTTATTGCTAGCTGTTTTATAATTTGAACTTCCAATACCGCTTGCAGTGATCAAACCACGAAATACTGATGATCATCACAGACCTTTTCTCCTTAATACTATTAAGGTTTCAAAACGGACAAGACAATGCCCACAAACTTTACCCCCAATACTGAGGCACGTCAAATCTAAATTGAGTGAATTCACTGGTATTACATTCATATGATTACATTCCTATCATGCCAGAAAGAAATCAATTGTCAACAAAATTTGAACTCAAAAATAGACATTGGATCCTGCGATTGATCAGCGACAATTAAAACTCCCGCCCGCATTGCATCGCCTGAAATCTAACTTTGACAATGTGCTTGCCTCATGAGTAATCTCACCGCCAGTTAAACAAACCGAGCGGGAGCGAGCGGTGAGGTCATCGATGGGCTTTCAAGCAAGGCGGGAGTTGCTGGCACAAGTTGCTCCGCGCTATCGCGAGGCCAGCGGCAAAAAGAGATCCCTTATCCTGGATGAATTTGTGGCATCGAGGGGTTATGCGCGGAAGTATACTATCCGGCTCCTGAAGCGACCAGTGTGCTGCCCGCGGCGCCAATCAACCGGGTGCGCGGTCCTGGTGCCATGGAGAAGCGCTCCAGGAAGCACTGCACACGGCCTAGGCTGCTGCCAACTACATCGGCTCCAAGCGACTGGCGCCATTTCTCCAGGAGATGGCACCTGCGCTGGAACGGCATGGATACCTCAGCCTTACAGAGCAGGTTCGCGAGCAACTGCTGACTGTGAGCCTGGCGACGATTGATCGGCTACTGCGCCTGTACCGTGCAGGCGAGATGCCCCATGGGAAAAGGACGACCAAACCCGGCACGCTTTTGAAGCATCAAGTGCCCGTGCGAACTTTTGCCGATTGGAACGAGAGATAGCCGGGCTTTCTGGAAGCTAATCTTGTGGCCCACTGTGGTTGGAGCACCGAAGGTGAGTATCTGAACACACTCGTACTGACCGATGTTGCCACTAGCTGGGTTGAATGTCTGGCTTTGATCAACCGGAGCCGCAACGGGGTCATCCATGCTCTTGAGTGTGCTCGGCAGCTGATTCCCTTTCCGGTGCTGGGGTTGGACACGGACACATTTCCCTAGGGACGTGCTTACAAGAAGAACGATCAGTGCTACGTGGAGCAGAAAAACGGTGCAGTCATCCGCCAATTAGTGGAGTATGATCGATTCGAGGGAGGGTCCCTCCAAGCGGAGCCCTAAACCCCTTTTCTTTGAGGGTAGTAAATCTGCTTGTTGGCAATTCGGAGGATGAGGCGTGTCTCGATATCACCCTCATGGGATTAAAGGTAAGGGCCATTACCGAACTGGCCATCGCCGTCACGGGAGGTGACCTCCAAGCCTTTCTCAATGTTGAACCCCTGGAGTGTGGAAGTCTCATGCCTTAAAGAAAGGGGATATTATTACATTTCGAGGGGTCACAAGCTGTTGTAGCGGATACTTAGCTATAGGTGGAGGAATATTGCTACCTACCGTAATGGAGAGTAAATCAACAAATCTCTTCAGTAAATTCGGTGGTTCAAGGGGCAGACCTCTCAAGAAAGATGATACCCTCTATTCAGAATCCCCTCAGCTTCATCTCCTGACGGAAGGGAGAGGATTTCCTCAAAGATGGGTCCCATATATACAGGAAGTGATGGCGATTCAATGTGCTCTTCGGCCCCCAAGATGACGAATTCACCAAAAGGGGGAAAGAAACTTTTCTCAGTTCCCCCTACCACTTAAGTCCTCAAACAGACCGCACGGGTATCCGGCTGGCCGGCCCGGTGATCGAGAGAAGGCCTGAGGTAGGTGAATCAATCATCTCTGAGGGCGTCGTCTCCGGGACCATCCAAGTTCCCGGAGATGGTCAGCCGATCATTATCTTGGCCGTGACCGTTAGCGGGGGAATAGGAAAATCGCCACCGTAATCAGCGCTGACCTCCCCCTTTTAGAGCAGCTCAAACCTGGAGATGCGGTGAGGTTCGAGCAGGTATCGTTTGATAAGGCTTATGAGGCCCTCAGGAAAATGGAGGAGAGGATCAAGGAATTCAAAGATGGTTTGTCCAGGTTCCCCTAAGAGGTCGCCAGCTCTTCGTTCAATATGTCGGATATAAACATATGTCCGGGCACATGAGTGATACAAATCTCGGGCTTGGCATATAAAAGGGCCACCTGAGGCGTCACGCCACATGCCCAGAAGACGGGCACCTCGCCATCTCTGATCTCCACCGCGTCGCCAAAATCCGGTCTCGACAGGTCTTTGATCCCTATGCTCGCCGGATTCCCTATGTAGATAGGGGCCCCGTGGACAAAGGGATAACGGGCAGTTATCTGCACGGCTTTGCTGACCTTTTCATGTGGGATGGGCCGCATACTGACGATTATAGGGCCACGGAATATTCCCGCCTCTCTGCACGGAATATCGGTGACATACATAGGGAAGTTCTTCTTCTCCTCGATGTGACGTACAGGGATGTGAGCTTTTAGGAGGGCTTCCTCAAAGGTAAAGCTGCATCCCAAAAGGAAGGTGACAAAATCCCTTTGCCAGGTGCCTATTATCTCCTTTTTCGTGTCGCCTAAATCACCATGACGATATATGTGGTATCGGGGAACATCTGTACGAATATCCGCGCCAGAAACCAAAACCTCAGTCTCATACCTCCCGGACTCCAAGACTTCCAGCAACGGGCATGGCTTCGGGTTCCTCTGACAGAAGAGGAAGAAATCAAAGGCATACCGGGCGGGCAGGACGACGACGTTCGCTTGGGCGTAACCAAGGGCAAGACCTGCAGTTGGTTTGTCCCATTTGCCCTCTCGGATGAGATCCCGTATCTCCTGGGGAGAGAGCTGACTGATGTCTTTGATATGAGACATATCAAGTAGTTATGTTACATCACCCAAAGGATGCGAACCATTTTTATCAGAAAAAGCGAAAGGAGATGTCCTTTAGAAAGAACTTCTTACAATCCCAGAAAGGCTTTCTTGACGAGCTCCGACTCCAGTAACTCCTTTCCATGCCCTGAGCAAATAGTTCTACCGGTCTGTAAAATATATCCTCGGTCAGATAGCTCCAATGCTTCCCGCACATTCTGCTCCACCAGAAGGATGGTATGCCCTTCTTTTTTCAATAAAGAAATAGCTTTTAGTACCTCGGTAACAAGCTTCGGCATTAGTCCAAGAGAGGGCTCATCCAGCATTAGCAACTTGGGTCGGGCCATAAGCCCTCGGCCGATCGCCAGCATTTGTTGTTCACCCCCGCTCAAGGTACCCCCTTTTTGCTTTCGGCGCTCTTTCAATATGGGGAAAAGCTCGTAAACGTGATCCATGCGTTCCTCTATCTCCTTGTCGGAATCGATAGTAAAAGCCCCCAAAAGTAAGTTCTCCACCA
>CAZTAS010000305.1:0-6496 GCA_964611635.1 uncultured Thermodesulfobacteriota bacterium | reverse complement strand
GAGGAGCACAGTGAAGAACAACAACCGACCAGGCCTGCTGGAGCTAAGTGTAAAGACAATCGTTGTACATACTGTTACCTATATGTTGATGGGGATTCTTGCTTCCACTTTCATGAACTATAAGGAAGAATATGCGCTTCCATGGATGTTGTGTTGGATACGACAGTTTGGTGATCCAATGATAATGGCAGGCCCATTATTCCAACCTGTCCGAGGGTTAGTCTTTGCGCTTGCACTGTATCCTCTACGGGAAGTCCTGTTCGGGAAGAAAAATGGTTGGTTGGTCTTATGGTGGCTTCTGGTAGCCCTTGGAATTCTCTCAACTTTCGGACCAGCTACCGGATCGATCGAAGGTATGATTTACACCGTTGTTCCTATAAAAAGCCAGCTGCGCGGCTGGCTGGAAGTTGTGCCTCAAGCACTGTTGTTGTCTGTGGGTCTTTGTTATTGGGTGAATCATCCGGGAAAGAAATGGCTAAACTGGGTTATGGGGATAATCTTTGTTATTGCGCTCCTCTTCCCGATACTTGGTCTTTTGATGGGTTAGTTAATCAGATTTTTGTTGATTATGGATAGAATGGTGGCATTTCGAGTTCGGCCTAACCACGGCTTGCCGTGGTCGCCAATTGCGTAGCAAATGCTTGTGCAAACCCAATTTAGGTGCGGTCACAGGATATTATACAAGCGATCGATTGAAGATTAAAAAGGAATGTAAAATGCCAAGCCTAAAAAGTAGGATCTCTAACTTTATGATGAGAAATAGACATCTATTTCAAGGTAAATTAAGGAGAGATAGGTTCGATTTCAGTACATCTATTGCGGATTTTAGGGAACAATGCGAGAAGAGCGCTAATAAGTATTCTAAGATACCAGAGGGAATTAAAATAAGAGAAGAAAGAATTGACAGTATGAAATCAGAATGGATAACTCCCGAAGGTGCTGACTCAGAAGAAGTCATTCTATATGTCCATGGCGGAGGATATGTGTCAGGGTCCTGCAGTGACCATAGGGGATTTGTCTCCAAATTTGCGGAATACTGCGGAGTCACGAATCTATTATATGAGTATAGATTGGCACCAGAGAATCCTTTCCCGGCTGCATTAGAAGACTCCGTAAAAGCATATAAATGGCTTCTTGACAAGAAATTTAAACCGGAGAACATTATTATTACAGGCGAATCTGCCGGAGGTGGATTATGCCTGGCAACTTTTCTTGCTTTAAAGGAAAATAACATTGCATTGCCCGCTGCAGCCGTGGCAATTTCGCCATGGACAGATCTGACTTGTTCAAGCGATTCATATACAACGAAAAGTAGAGTATCGGTGGCGCCCGCAGATTCCTGGTTGGTATTCAGCAAATACTATGTCGGAAATAATCCTGCAAGCCTGCCGCTTATTTCCCCGCTTTTTGGTGATCTAAAAGGCCTCCCACCAATTTTCATAAATTCAGGTGTGGATGACGAGTTGTTTGAAGATGGGGAGAAATTCTGCAAAAAGGCAAAGGAAGCAGGAGTTGATGCAACATTCAGGGCTGGAGTTGGAATGGTTCATTGTTATCCATTATTAGCACCAATGTTCAAAGAAGCCACAGAAGCAATGCAAGAAATTTGCGAGTTTATTGGGAAGCATATTGGGCAAAAGTAAAACAGAATTCAGCAGCTAACATATGGTTCAAGTTGAACACAGGGATGTGCTTAAAGTTGAATTCTTGTATTCCGCATGTAGTATCTTTGTTCGTTACAGTTGAGTGTTCCGCAAACCTGGAGTAACTTGGCCAAATTGTTGGGTTTTTTGTGCAAAAACGAAAATACTCATTAGTAATATAGGGGTTACTGGGCTGCTTTGTAATATAATAAAGCTGATGCGGTGCCAACACCAGCAAGCAAGGACTATCTATACGGCGATATCCTGAGTGCACCTGATGCAGAATATATCATCTATAATCAGGTTCACAGGCACTCTCATCCGGGTTACCTTAGCCCGGTGCACTTTGAGACAGGTTCTTATCACTGCAAACGATGCAATGCACGACTTTACAGTTCAGACGATAAGTTTGCATCTACCTGCGGATGGCCGAGCTTTGATGATGAGATCAAAGGAGCCGTTAAAAGGCAGAAGGATGCTGATGGAAGAAGGACCGAGATTTTGTGCGCAAATTGCGGGGCACATTTGGGCCACGTTTTTGAAGGAGAAAGACTAACGGAGAAGAACCTCAGACATTGCGTCAATTCCATCTCCTTGGTATTTGTGCCAGATAAAGAAGAATCTCATATGGCAAAAGCCTACTTTGCAGGAGGCTGTTTTTGGGGTGTAGAGCACCTCTTTGAGCATAAAGACGGTGTCATTTCGGCAATCTCAGGTTATATGGGAGGTTCCACGGCACATCCCTCCTATCGGGATGTGACTTATGGAAATACTGGCCACTTAGAGGTTGTCGAAGTAACATATGATTCGACCAAAGTGAATTATGAGGAACTTGCCAAATTTTTCTTCGAGATTCATGATCCGACACAAGTCGATGGTCAGGGTCCGGATATTGGGGAACAATATTTATCCGCGATTTTTTATGAGAATGATGATGAGAAAAGGATTGCTCATAAGTTAATAGATATACTCAAATCCAAAGGATATGATGTCGCAACAAAAGTACTTCCCGCCAGTACCTTTTGGGAAGCCGAAGAGTACCATCAGGACTACTACGACAAGAAAAAACAGCAGCCATACTGCCATGTCTACAAAAAGAAATTTTAGTAGGACATCTTCTGCCAGGGGAAGCTTCATCGAGGAATTGTTATGCTTAACAGGAAGCTGGAGGTGATAAATTTCATCGAAAACAAATGAAAACACATAGCAAGACTCTGCAGCGGATGTCGATTTCGCTGCGCTACATTGCCCCTGGTGAGTTTTGTCATTAGAGAAGGACAGAAAGGAGGATTTTATATGCGTTATCTAATATCTTTCCTCATCCTTTTGGTATTTACAGCTTCTGTATTTGGAGAAACAGATCATTATGTCACGTATCAAATAGATGAGGAGTCTTATGAGGGTTACTATATTGCTGCTGATAAGGGGTCTCCGTTTATTTTACTTATTCACGACTGGGATGGACTAACAGATTACGAAATCAAACGGACCCACATGCTCTCAGAGTTAGGATACAGTGTATTTGCTGCGGATCTATTTGGTGCTGGCATACGGCCTACAAAAGTAATAGATAAGCGGCAACATACGGGTGAGCTTTACAAAGACAGAGAGAAAATGCGTAAATTGATTTATGGGGCACTAAAGGAGGCGAAAGCAAGAGGAGCGAATATTAAAAATGCTGTTGCTGTAGGCTATTGTTTTGGTGGCGCAGCAGTCCTTGAGTTGGCACGTGCCGGAGCGGATCTTAAAGGTTTTGTTACATTTCATGGCGGCCTGGCTACGCCAGAAGGTCAAGATTACTCCAAAACCCGGGGAGAAATTTTGATTATGCATGGTAGTGCTGACTTAGCCATTTCTATGGACCAGTTTGCTGCTTTGGCAAAGGAACTTGAATCTGCCGGGGTCGCGAATGAAATGATAACTTATGGTGGGGCGGATCATGCGTTTACTGTTTTTGGCGGTGAGCGCTATAATGAAGATGCGGACAAAAAATCTTGGCTGCGTTTTATTCAATTCCTTGAAAGCAAATTTGAGAAATAGAATATTTCTACCAAGACGCTACACCTGACAGAGACCGCAGGCCGATTTTATGCCATGCACGCCTATGGTTGGATGCCTTATTTGCTTAAGACAAATTGCTGTATAATGATAAGTATGGGAGGGAGAAAAGAGACAGCAGAAGAATGCTCGAACTGTGGATTTGGACAGACGGATCATAATGTCGAATGTGCAAAATGTGGGATTGTTTCATGCAGTAAATGTTTCAGTGGTAGACAGCGCAAGGAGCGTTTCTCCGTTTGTGGTGAGCTTGTCAAACCATGAAAGATTGTCCTTCGACATTCTCAGGGCGAACGGTTTAGACAACCAATCACTGAAACATTGCAGGAACAAGAAATTTATAGAGGAGGTATGTTTTGAGAACATATCTAATAATATTCATGATGATGCTTATCCTCCCCGGGATTTCTCTGGTGAGCGGGTGTGCCACTCAAAGAAACCGGGCAGAAGGCTATCCTGATTTTATCACCAGCAATGAGGACTACTATATTACCCGGATAGGATCCGTGCCGGATATTGCTGAAAGCTCTTATCGTCTTACTGTAACAGGTCTGGTGAAGATGCCTCGTACATTCACGCTTGAGGAGCTAAGGAGACTTGATCTGATTGAATTTCCTCTGACCGTGGAATGTATCGGCAATTCACCTAAGGGGCCTCTTCTTTCCACGGCAATCTGGAAAGGGTTTCGCCTTTATGATCTTCTGGTTTCGCTCGGCCTGGATGACAATACGACCGGCGTGCAATACAGGGCGGCAGACGGGTATTACGCTTCTCATACGCTGGAACAGATCAAGACGAATGGGGTTATTGGGGCATTGTATATGAACGGAGAAGTTATCCCTCCCAATCACGGGTTTCCCCTAAGGTTTTTGAATCCAGGGTTTTACGGTGTAAAACAACCCGCCTGGGTGACCGAAGTGAAAGTGATTGATAGACCGATCAAAGATTACTGGGAAGATCGAGGATGGGATTGCTCCCCACCTATGTCAATTGACGCGACTATCTTTTTCCCCGGGGATGGTGTACGTGTGAAAGCCGGAGAACCTCTTGAAGTAGGAGGCGCAGCCTTTGGAGGAACGAGGGTGGCAAAGGTGGAAGTAACGATGGATAGGGGAAAGACCTGGCATGATGCTGAAATCGTGAAGAGCATGGATGTGGATAATGTCTGGGTCTTCTGGAAAGCCACGCTCGTCTTTCCAGAAACAGGGAAATTTACTGTTAATGTCAGGGCATCAGATATTCACGGGAATGTCCAACAGGAAGATGATCCTGACCGATACGACGGAACCAATGATTGGCCGGTGCTAAAAGTGCGGGTGATAGAGTAAATGGCGACGGTTTAAATACGCTGAGTTGGAAAGTTTGCGGGAAGAGGAAAACTATAGAGCGAAATGGTTGACATTGTTGGGTATGACATCTTCTCTCGTGTGGTGAGGGTATAATAAATCCAGGCAATCCTGAAGTATTAAGAAATCAAATTTTATCGAAAAGCGATCAGCAAAATGTCAGGTATCAAAAACGATTCAGCAATTTCAGTGATTATACCAACATTGAACGAAGAAGAAAATATCCAGTCACTGCTCAAATACTTGAAGCAGTTGGATAATCGCCTTCAACTGATTGTTGTTGATGCAAACAGCGAAGACAATACTGTTGCTGCTACGCAAAAATTAAGTCAGGTTGTCCGATCTTCACGCGGACGAGGCGTTCAAATGAATAAGGGGGCGAATATCGCTAAGGGTGATATTTTGTGGTTCTTGCATGCTGATTGTCGTCCACATCCCGATTCCATTCAAGCGATGAAACGGGCATTCGCTGATGAAAACATCGTCGGCGGTGGATTTGAATATAATCTGAACCATCCTGGTTTTCGGTTTCGATTGGTCGAATTTCTTTCCAACCGAAAAAATCGGATGCTCCAATGGCTGTTCGGCGATATGGGAATCTTCATTCGCCGAGAGATTTTTGAACAAATGGGCGGTTATCAAGAAATTCCGCTCATGGAAGACATGGATTTCAGCAAACGTCTCAAAAAGCACGGTAAAATTGCCATTCTACCCCAGCGAATGAACACGTCTGCCAGAAGATGGATCGAAGAAGGATATATTTTTAATTCAATTCGAAGCTGGGCACTGCAGAGTGCCTGGACGTTGGGAGTATCGCCGTACACACTGAAAAAGTGGTATCGGTTTAAATGATACTTTCTTTGACCATGAAGTGAACTGCTGGAGTTGTGGAGCGGCTTGGTTATGTTGAGTTTTCTGGGGATAATCAAACCTGTGAACCACATCGTCAAACCGCCGTGGTGCGTGATCCGTGCGTATGGTGGTGTGACGGGGAAAGCCCATGAGGGCCTACCTACGTCGATTTGCCTTAGGAGTGAATCAGGGATATGGCACACAGACCTGGAAGATGTGACCTGAGATGTGGAGAAGCGGTTCAGTCTGCTTTCCTCCAACACCCCGAGTACGCCAGAATGGAAAAGGCCGTTGAAGTCGGTGTTCGGATGGTGAGGGACGGAAACTGGGCTTTTGCCCAATACTTGAGTGCAGAGGATGCGAAATGGGCACTGGAACCTTGTCTGCCTGAAATCGCACGCAAGCAGCAGCGCTCAGGGATGTGGTTTCGCAAGAACGCTGAGGCGTATACCTATCCGATCCTTAAGGCACTGAGAAAGGCTGACCTGCTTCCGCGGATGATCGACGAAGGTATTCTCAGGTATAATCCCTATGAGCGCTTTGAAGGGGCGTTGGATGAATGGGGACTGCTCGTGAGGCTGAATATCATGGGAGTCG
>CAZTAS010000304.1:0-6656 GCA_964611635.1 uncultured Thermodesulfobacteriota bacterium | reverse complement strand
TATTGTGGCATGGGCATCTTGCCCATGATTGAACACGGGCTGGAAGCCCGTGCCACGCAATTAGAAAGTGATTGCTTATATCCCGCATATATTACCAGAAATAATGTGTTTTCCGTGTTTTTTAATCTTCTACTGCAAAATCCGGGTTAATTATTCCGGACTTCGGCGCCAAGTTCATCAAAATTGAAAATGTATGGCAGCGGGAATATCTCCAGCAAAGTGTCGTAGGAGAGCCCTTTTAGGCATTGTTCCTGGCAATCGTTTCACTTTTTCGCAACGGTTCTCCGGATGAACTCAACAATCTCCGACACTGGTGTTCCCGCCAGGAATATTTCTCGGACACCCATCTTTTTTAGTTCTTCGATGTGCGCTGCGGGGATTACCCCGCCGCCGATAACCCCGATGTGTTCAGCATTGCGCTCACGGAGCAGATCAAGGATCATGGGGAAAAAGTGCATATGCGCACCCGATAGAATACTTATCCCAAGCACATCGACGTCTTCCTGGATGGCAGCATTGACGATCATCTCCGGCGTGTTGCGAATGCCCGTGTAGATAACCTCCATACCGGCGTCGCGCAGTGCCCGCGCCACGATCTTTGCACCCACTGTGTGGCCATCCAAGCCTGCTTTGCCGATGAGGACGCGGATATTCTTTTCGCTTTGCGCTTCGGCCATTAGAACTCCCTGTCCGGCTCACACTCGCCGAAAACCGGCCGCAGTGTATCGCATATCTCCCCGATAGTGGCATAATTGCGCACCGCCTCCAGAATGGGAATTACAAGATTATCATCCCCCTCGGCCACTTCCCTGATATCCGAAAGGGCCTTTTGGACTTTTTGGTTGTCCCGGCTCTTTCGCAGTTTCTTCAGCCGCTCGACTTGGGCCTGCTCGATCTTCGGGTCTATGTAGAAATACGCAGAAGGGATATCATCTTGGGAGCGGAATTTATTGACCGTTACGGAAATCCGCTCCCCTCTCTCCAGCGCTTGCTGGCGCCGCACGGCGCCTTCGGTTATGAACCTCTGGAAATATCCATTCTCTATACATGCGATGGCCCCGCCGATCCGCTCCACTGTTTCCAAGTGGCCCAGAATCTGTTCCTCGATCTGAGAGGTCAGGGTCTCCAGAAAGAAGGAGCCTCCCAGGGGGTCCACAGTCTGGGTGAACCCAAGCTCCTCAGCAATGATTTGCTGGGTCCGGATTGCCACACGAACGGCTTCCTCCGAGGGCAGATTCAGGGTCTCGTCGAACGAGGCGTTATAGAGGAACTGGACGCCCCCAAGCACATAGGCCAGCGTGCCGAACGCGATGCGGACTATATTGTTTAAAGGCTCCTGGAGGGTCTCGGCTCCATGCCCGTAAGCAGTTATCTTGAGGGCCATTGAACGTGGGTCCTGAGCGCCAAAACGATCGCGCATGATCCTGGCCCAGATCTTCCGGGTTGCCCTGAAGTTCGCGATGGCCACGAAGAAATTTTCTCGCTCGTCCAGGAACATGCTGAACAAGGGGGCGATCCGGTCAATAGGCTCTCCACGGGCGATCATGTATTCCAGGTAACAAATAGCGTTGGCCAGGGCGAAGGCCGTGCCTGCCGTGGAGCCAGCTCCCGCTGCGTTTATGTGGTTTACGCACACACTAATGGGATACCAGTGAGGGGCGTGATCGGCGCAGTACCGCACAGCATCAGTGGTAAAACGGATGGATGGTTCGACAGGGAAAATTTGTGTCCCGCGGGCAATGAATTCCTTTATGACGTCGTTTTGCAGATCCACAACAAAGTCGTTCTTGCTCAGACCCTGCTTTTCCCCCAGGGCAATAAACAGAGCCAGGGCGATAGGCCCAATGGAATTGCCAAGCATGCTCACACGCTTGAGACGGTTCAGCGGAATCCCTTCAAACAGTATCTCCATGTCTTCCAGGGAGTCGATGGCCACTCCACTGCGGCCGATCTCTCCTTTGGACATGACGTGGTTGGAATCGTACCCAACCTGCGTGGGCAGATCAACAGCCATCACGATCTCCTCGGCGCCCCAATCCACCAGCTTCCGATACCGCGCGTTGCACTGCTCCGGGTTTCCAAAGCCAGAATAAACCCTCAGCATTGGCGGTTCGGAACGGTACATGCTGGGAGTGATCCCCCGCGTGAAAGGAGCCTGTCCGGGAAAACCCAGATCTTCATTGTATGAAATCCCACGCTGGGCAACATCGAGTGGTGTATACAACCTTCCGATCTCGATCCCCACGTCAGTGATAAACCGATCTCTCCGTTCCGGATGGACTTCCAGGTAGTCTTTTAATAGCTTCTGTTCCCAGTCCTGACCAGATCGTTGGATCTTTTCCAATGTTTTCTGATCGAACATGGACATACCTCCAGCGTGCTAGAGGCCTTCCAAGAGCCTCTGGATGGACTTTGCTATCTTTTGCGTATCCGAGCCCGGGCCGAACACCTCTCTAACACCTATTTTTTTCAGGACGGGCACATCCTCCTTTGGGATAATGCCTCCGACGATGAGAGGGAGATCCCGGAGGCCGCGTTCCTCCAAAAGCTTCTTGATACGGGCACACAACTCAACATGGGCGCCTGAGAGGATGCTGAGCCCCACCAAATCTACGCCTTCCTGAAGGGCTGACTCAACGATCATCTCTGGCGTCTGTCTGGGTCCGGTATAGATGACCTCCATCCCCTCATCGCGTAGTGCCCGGGCAACAACTTTCGCCCCGGCCTCGTGGCCGTCCAACCCAGGCTTTGCCAGAAGAATACGGATCTTTTTATCCATCGAAAAGACTCCTCTTTAAATCATATTATCGGCCTGACATCTAGCTATAAGTTGCAGCTGAAAGGCTACTACTTAATTTTTCCAATTTGCTTAGTGTTCTATTTCATAAATTGTGTTACGTATACGGGCGGTATACTCCTAAAGCTTCTTAATCCATATAATACGTTCGGGTGCCACTGGCAGAGCCGAAGGATCGCCAGTGAAAACGGCTATGGGAAGACACGGGCAAGCCTTCGGCTTTGCCCGTGGCACCCCATTAAGGAATGGAAAAATGAAGTACGGCCATCCCATTAATTTTGCATAACTCATAGAAAATTATCTAATCAGATTGTGTTCCAGAAAATAGCTGCTCAATTTTCGGCAGCCTAAAATACGACACCGTAATTATAAAATAAACCACTAAGGGCTAGCGCTTAGATCACAATGGGGGGCTGGTACTGTCCGAAGACATCCCGCATGACGTCGAATATCTCACCGACGGTGGCATAACTGTTCACAGCCTCGATTATGGGGGGCAGGATATTGTCATTCTCCCCCGATGCTTTTGACTCAGCCGTTTTTCTCAGATGGGACAGGGCCTGCTGAACCCTAGCCGAGTTCCGCTCGGACTTGATTTTCAAGAGTCTTTCTTTTTGACGCTGCTCGGCTTTGGGGTCGCCATGAAAGATTCGGATGGGAACCTCCTTCTCCAGAACGTGCTTATTCACCCCGATGACTACTCGCCTACCCTCTTCGATCTCCCGCTGGATCCTGAACATTCCGTCAGCCATATGCTCCAGGTAAAAGCCCTTTTCCAGAGCTGCAACGGCACCGCCGATCTCTTGAACCTTGCTATACCACTCCAGTGCCTTCTCTTCCATCTCGCATGTGAGTGATTCCACGAAGTAAGAGCCGCCCATGGGATCAACCGTTTGACCTATCAGGCATTCATCGTGCAGGATCTGTTTGGTGAGGCTGGCCACCCTTGTGGACTCGAAAGTGGGCAGGGCCAGGGCTTCATCGAAAGCGGGCACGAAAATATGATCCACTCCTCCCATAATTGCCGCCAGAACGTGCACGGTTGTACGGATGACGTTGTTGAGAGGCTCTTGCGCAGTCAGGCGTTGTCCAGCTGTAAACACGGTAAGCCGGAGGGCCAGCACCCGCGGGTCTTCGGTTTCTAATCTTTCTCGAGCAATACGGGCCCAGAGTCTGCGAGCAGCCCGGAACTTAGCCACCTCCTCAAACAGGTCGTTATCCGATGACATGTGAAGGTTCATCCGGGGTAGTATATCTTCTGGTGGCACACCCTTGTCCCGCGCTGCTTCAACATATGTCATTAGATTGGCGAGTCCAAACCCGATCTCGTGAGCCGCTGTGCCGCCTCCCCAGTTGATGGTGGTGGTACAGTTGTACTGAGGATGCCAGGCCGGCAGGTGGTGATATGCGTAGGCTACCAGATCCGAGGCAAGGTCCACGGCCACGCGGGGGGAAAAAATGTAGGTGCCACGGCCAGTATATTCCTTAATTGGATCGTTCTGGATCCATACCCGCATCTGTGCTGGATTAACCCCCTGTTTCTGTCCCAGAGCATAGAACATGGCCGCTGCCCAAGGACCAATGCAATTGCCCACTGTACCGGTGTGCACCCGATCAAGTGGGATTCCGTCAAAGATCCGTTCCAGGTCGGCCAGCGTGTCCAGAGCCACTCCCACCTTGCCCACCTCCCCCTCCGCTAAGGGATGTTCAGAATCCAGGCCCAATTGGGTGGGCAGATCCATAGCGATAATGATCTCCCTGCTGCCCGCTTTCAGCAGGTTGTGATAGCGCTGGTTGGCATCCTCGCTTGCGCCATATCCGGAGTAAAAGCTATGGGGCCATGTGAATCCCCGGTATCCCACCGGATCGCGGCCTCGAGTATATGGATATTGGCCGGGAAGGCCGATGTCCTCGACTGGGTCAAGATCCTCCACTTCAAGAGGAGTATAAACCCTCTTTACAATGAAATCGCCGCTTCCTGTATAGAACTCTTCCTGTGTCTCACTGGGCTTGGTCCCGTGGTATGTCTGGAACTGAGGTTTGATCTCGCCAGGCTCCAGCCTTTCCCGTAGCGGCCCTTTTTCCCACCGGCTAAACTCCTCCCGGAAGCGCTCCAGGAAATCCTGTCGGTATGGGCTTTGCTTGGGCTTCCCTCTGCCGCCTCTCTTATTACCATTCATGGCTGTCAATCTCTCGACATAAAAACCTATAATAATTATTGTCAATATAACCTTGGATCAATGAATACTTCTCTCGTGTCCGCGCCAGAAAGGCTCTCTCACCTGCCTCCTGAGTATCTTGCCGGTGTCACTCTTGGGCAATTCGCCAACGAAGTCGATGGCCTGAGGTTTCTTGTACCTCGCCATCCTCTGGGAACAGAAATCAATCAGCTCCTGGGCGGTGGCCGCCATCCCCGATTTCAGTACCACGGCAGCCCGGACCGTCTCGCCCCATTTTTCGTCCGGCACGCCGAAGACCACGGCCTCAAGAACGGCTGGATGCTGATGTAAAATTTGCTCCACCTCCAGGGGATAAATGTTGAGCCCGCCCGATATAATCATCTCACTTTTTCGGTCCACCAGGAAGATGTATCCTTCCTCGTCCACACGGGCGATGTCGCGGGTATAAATCCATCCTTTTCGGAGAGCCTCGGCCGTGCTTTCAGGGTCGTTCCAGTATCCCATCATAATATGATCACCCTGGACGATGATTTCGCCCAATTCTCCTGGGGGGACATCCCTGCTCTGCTCGTCTACCACCCTTGTCTCCACCAAGGTATAGGGCCTGCCAACAGAGGCCAGACGGCCCTCGTCCAGGTGGTCCCGCTTGCTCAAGTAGGAAATGTTCATGATGGCCTCACTTTGGCCGTAGTTCTGAACCAAAAGTGGGCCGAAGCGCTCTATCGCTTCCTTAAGCTTCTCCACAGGCATGGGGGATGCGCCATAAATGACGGTCCGAAGCCGGCTCAAGTCATACTTCCCGAGATCTGGGTGCGCGAGGATGCGAATCAGTACGGTAGGCACAGTCTTCACCACGGTGACCTTCTCCCGCTCCAGCACGGGAAGAGCTGTCTCGGCTTTGAAATCGGGAACAATCACCTGCGGCGTCCCGCGAACCCAGCAGGGGAGGACGAAGTATCCAACAGCATGATGAAGAGGCTGAAGGCCTATGAACACATCATCCGGTCCCAGGTCGGGGAAAATGTCCAGCAAGAGGTTCCGGGTAACCGCCACGTCGTGGCTCCTACGGAGCATGACCCCCCGGGGTCGGCCCGTTGTGCCCCCCGTATACATGATCTTACCCAGCTCTTTTGGGTCGCTCTCCACCTTGGGCTCGTGGGCATCGCTATCAGAAATAATGGATTCGTAATCCAGCAAATCACCACTGGCCCCAGAAAGAGCAATGAGATGGCGAAGATATTTCAAATCCCCCCTCACGGAATCAATCTTCTGGAGTTGATCTTGAGCTGCGATTAAGATGGGAGCTTGAGAATCGTTAAGCTGAAAAGCCAGTTCCTCCGGGCTCAACCGGGTGTTGAGGCTGACTTCCACGGCCCCTGTTTTGAACCGGGCAAACATTATCTCTATGTGCTCCGTGCAGTTTCGCATCAGAGACGCTACGCGATCGCCCGGCCTAACGTCCAGCTCCAAAAGGCCGTTGGCCAGACGGTTGGCTCTTTCATTGACCTGAAGAAAGCTCCACCTTCGATTACCGCAGATTATAGCGGTTTTCGACTTATAAAACCGGGCGTAGCGGGAAACCATTCTCGCCGAGTTCACCTTGGGCCTCCCTAAAAAAATTTCGAATTTTTGTAACACTTTAGCGCTTTGAAAAAAGCTCTTTGAAAACTGAATAAAGA
>CAZTAS010000303.1:0-6670 GCA_964611635.1 uncultured Thermodesulfobacteriota bacterium | reverse complement strand
CCCTACACAGAGGAGCTTCCGAGCCCTGCGTGATCCGTTTTCCCCAATGGCTCGCTTCGGGCGAGGCCGGTTTTTTGATTGGGACGCTGGGATCGGACTGGTAATAGTGTGGCGCCTTGTGCGAGCACGAATAGATGGATGGCAATGAGCCCGCCTTTCGCAGGCTGATGATGCTGTGTTGATTGCTTGAGGCGCGGGCTCGCTCGCTTGAGCTTTCCGGAGGAGCTCCGCTCGCTCGCCCGCGAACTATGCAGGAGGTTTGTCAAAGGGTAAAGTAATTTTTCCCTTGACATTTACCGCCTCTTCATAGATGGGGGAAGTTCTGAAATTTTTCTTGACATTCGAAATTTTTCTACTATGATAGGGATGTGAGTTATTGAACTGAATGATAAAAAAATTTTATACGCACTTGTATCTTGTTGATTTAACTTAATAGATAGCCGGACAATATTAGTTCAAAATAGAAACGGAAGGAGGTGCTATGACTATTCAGGAAGCTGAGCTTTTTAAGGGAATGAGCAAGGAAATCATTAATGAAATAGCTGAAATTATGGTTGAGGAGTCATATGGAGAGGGTGATTTTCTTTTTCAAGAGGGTGACCCTGCAAATTACTTTTATATTCTTGAAGAAGGAAGCGTAAGACTGAGTTTTGAAGAGAAAGGATACATAATTTTTACCTTAAGCAATTCGGGAAAGCCTATAGGTTGGGGCAGCTTAGTTGGAGTTGACTTTTATAGGGGTCGAGCAGAATGTGCAGTTCGAAGCAAGGTGATCAGAATTGAAAAAGAAAGTTTGAATAAGCTATTCGAAAAATATCCTGCCGACGGACTAATATTCTTCAAAAATCTGACAAAAATCATCAGCCAACGGTTGATTAAGTCCCTTCTTTCTGCATATAGAAGAGAAAGTGCTCCTTCCTTTGGTTAGACATGGGTATATGGAGTTTCCGAGGCGGAAGTTCATTTGTAAGCGAATTATTGGAGATTATTGGAGGTGGCCGATAAGTTTTATTCCACTTGAATGATGTTGCTGATGGATTTGGGTAGGGAATGCTTCAAGCCCATGCAATATCTAAGGGAGCAACACCTAAGTGCTTTAGCTCATAATTACGGCGACGTATTTCGGTTTCCATAAATTATGCTGCTATTTTCTGGATCATGGGCTGATTAGTAAGTTTTTCTAAGATTCGCGCGTTCCTGCCTTTTAAATTTCCACTCAAAGGGTCTGGCGATAAACTCATAATTGTTTTGGAAGTTGAGTAGACGCTTTCCAACTTCGTTAAGTGATTCAAAATCATTAAGAGAGACCTTGGGTTGCAAAGAGGACGATTTTTGCCCGAATAACATCCATGCGGTGGCGTATATGCTTTCGAAGTTTTCTCAAGAACTCTTCTCTCTTCGTTGCTAAGAAAAACATTGTATGCACTTTTTCGTGGCATAATCACCCTCCTTTCGGGAATATAATTATGCCAAGATATGCATTAAAAAGTCAATTAAAATAAGTCACCATATTTATGATATTGTGTACTAAGGGAGATGATTACTATCACAGTCTCCACTCATGATTCCAAAGATAGGGTCTTAGCTTTTTTTGAACAAAGGAGGATAAAATGAGAATTGGATGGACAGTTATAATGATTTTGGCGCTTTCTCAATTTATTTTTGCGTCAACTGTGAGCGGTCAAGCACATGAACCGGTAAAGATAAGATTGCTTGCTGGACCTTTCGGATCAGGAGGTTATTTAATCCACTCTGCCGTGGCGGACATCGCGAAAAAACATCACCCTTGGCTGAAACTCGATCATGCGGAGAGCCCTGGTTTTATCTTCAACTTAAAAAAATTGCATGAGGATCCCCAACTGAAAAAGTCCCTAATCATCGGAGCTGGGGGCGTGGTCAGCTGGATGGCGAGTATTGGGATGAAGCCATTTGATAAGAAATATCCTCCTGTTAAATTTCTGGGGAATTATTCTTTGGTTTCAGTATGGTTGGCCACGCTGGACCCCAACATTAAGAGCCCAAAGGATCTCATCGGAAAAAAAATCGCCATTGGCCGAACCCCTCAAATTAACTGGGCCCAAGAGCCAAAGTGGGTTATCCACCACGGATGGGGAATCGGGGATAAGGTTAAGATTCAGTATGTGGGACTGAAACCAGCGGCGGCAGCCCTGTTGGATGGCTTAGTGGATGCCGCCGTTGTGGGCGGATATTTTGATCCAATCCATAAGGAGAATTTTGTTGTCAGTCCTCAGACTATAGAACTCCTTGCATCGGGTAGAAAAATCTATTACATTCCCTGGGGCAAAGAGGCAGTGGAAAAAACAATTGCCGCGGGAATGCCAATCATCCCAATTATGCTTCCAGCCAAGACTGTAAAATATCAGAAGGAGCCTCTGCCTATCTTCACCGATAATTGTGGCTGGCATGTCGCCCCTGAATTTCCAGAAGAGATCGCGTATGAATTTACCAAATTGGTCATAAACAATGTATCAAAATTTGCTGAATACGCTAGCGTTGGCAAGATCATATCTAAAAAGGCTCTGGTTTTTGGCTGGACTCCTGAGACGATTCATCCGGGAGCACTCAGGGCATATAAAGAGGCTGGTATTCTGAAATGACAGGCGAAAAGTCCTGAGGGTCAATGAAATCCCTTGGGACTTTTCGTTTAAGATTCTTGGTACGTTTTTTGATATATTTGCACTCCATTGGAGAGGTTGAGTATGTAGGGAGGGAAAATTTTGTCCATATATATGGGGTCCTGTATGGTATTTATCTTTTGGCCTGGAACTGCGACTTTAATGTAGCAGACAATTCATTTCAGGATACATCAATTTTTTACCACTTCACTTGTTGACGCAAGCCGAATAAGGGAAAACATAAGCTCAAAATCTTTAAAAATTACAATAGTGGAGGGCATAAAGCCTGTGAGACAAAGGAAATCCAAAATTCTTGAGTGGATATTTATTACCATAGGCCTTGTCATGTTTTTGTATCACATGGTTAGCACCCAGTACCTCTTTATGGGTTCTTATGAGCATCAGGATATCCATCTCTTTTTCTTGCTGGTTCTCATCTTCTTAGATACTATGAGGAAAGTCAAGAAGGGATGGGTATGGGCTATTCTGATCGTATTCATTATCCTTAGCGTCATCTCAACGGTGTATGTGTATGCTAACATAACTCATCTCGATGAAGTTGTCGGATATCCAGAGCTTATGGACATGATAATAGGTGCGATTATTATTATCTTGGTTATCGAAGCAACGCGTCAGGCCTGGGGAATGATTCTTCCGATCGTAGCTTCTTTATTTGTGGGTTACTTTTTCTTAGGGCACCTCCTCCCTGGAGCATTGTACCATTCGCCGTTCAGGATCGATTATGTCCTTTCCTACTTATGTATTGGGCTTTCTGGAGTTTACGGGCTCTTTTTAAGCGCTTCAGCCAACTACATTTTTCTTTTTGTTGTTTTTGGAGCTTTACTAGAAGTGATTAAAATAAATGACTTCTTTTTTGAGGCTGGGAAAGTGGCTGGTCGTCTATTACAAGGAGGTCCTGCTCACACTGCTGTTGTATCAAGTTCCCTGGTTGGAATGGTCACAGGCGCTGCAATTGC
Source organism: uncultured Thermodesulfobacteriota bacterium (assembly GCA_964611635.1). Classification (GTDB taxonomy): domain Bacteria; phylum Desulfobacterota; class JAFDED01; order JAFDED01; family JAFDED01; genus JAFDED01. The sequence continues at coordinate 3,057 of CAZTAS010000303.1, read as the reverse complement.
GAATGTAGCCATTACAGGTTCCTTTACAATTCCTTATATGAAGAAAGTTGGATATCACCCCAATCTTGCAGGAGCAATTGAAGCCACTGCCTCGGCCGGAGGACAGATAATGCCACCCGTTATGGGGGCAGCGGCATTCGTTATGGCCTTTTTTTTAGGTGTTCCCTATGCAGAAGTGATGCTAGCGGGAGTACTTCCTGCCGTGTTCTTCTACTTGGCTGTTGCTCTCGGTGTCCAGTTCATTGCTGTCTCCAATAATATAAATCCTCCAAAAGAAATTCCAGATTGGAAATTGATTTATCGTCGTCTACCTCTTTTTGTTATACCCCTTGCGATTATTATCGTTTTTCTTTTATTGCGATATAGCCCTATGATTGCCGCCTTTTGGGCCATTATTATAGCAATCATATTGAGTCACTTGAGTAAGGAAACTAGACCCACACTTTCAGCATTAGTGAAATGCATAGCCAGAGGAGCCCATATTGGAGCAAGGATCGGTGTTTCCCTTGCAGTTGTGGGACTAATTTCACAGACCCTGATCTCGACAGAACTCGGAAGTAAAATCGCTAGTCTTGTGGAGTTCCTCAGCGGAGGGCACATGATTATTGCTTTAATCCTTACCATGCTAATATGCATTCTTCTTGGATGCGGCTGTCCCACCACTGCTGCTTATAGTCTTGTTGCCATTGTTGTAGTACCTGTTCTGATCAGAATGGGAGTTATAGATAGAGCTGCACATTTTTATGCTTTTTACTTTGCCATTATTTCAACCCTGACACCACCGGTTGCCTTAGCTGCACTTGCTGGATCAGCTATTGCTGAGGGAAGCTATTTTAGGACCTCAATACATGCCTTTAAGCTGGCTATTTCTGGTTTTATTATTCCTTATCTGATCATTTTTAATCCTATTCTGATCTTGCACGTGGAAAGCTGGTCCTGGGCAATTGGATCATTGATCTCTATACCCATTGGACTGACAACATTAACCGCTGCTATTTACAACTGCGGTATTGTCAAATTTTCGAAGATCGAAAGGGTGCTTAGCATTGGCGTGACAATAATGATGTTTGGATATTGCATATCAAGGCGTATTGAGGCGCTTCCCATTGAATACCCATCTATAACATTGGGAATTATTCTATTTCTTCTATTGCTAGGAATGCAAATCAAAAAAAGGAGCAGGGGTTTATCAGACTGAAGAGGAAAGACGTCAGTTAGGTTAGTTTAACAAAATAAATAACTTATATGGAGAATAAACTAATGAGCAGAGAATTTCATGACAATCTAATTGTTATTGATGCTTTAGAATACAATAACTGGGACCGAGAAGTACTTGAGGAGTTACATGCAGGTGGAATAACTTGTGTCCATGTTACCTGCGCCGTTTGGGAAAACGCTCGTGGAGCTCTGAAAAACATATGCCGCTGGTATCGCCTTCTTAGGGAAAACGAAGACTTAATTATTCCTGCATATACTGGAGATGACATAAAAATTGCTAAGAATAAAGGTAAGACCGCCATCATTTTGGGTCTTCAGAATTCGTCTCCTTTGGAGAGCGACCTTGGCTTGGTTGAAGCTTTCTATAGGCTTGGCATTCGCATCATCCAACTTACTTATAACAATCAGAACTTTATTGGTTGCGGTTGTTATGAGGAGAACGATTCAGGATTGTCGCGATTTGGTCGTGAGGTTGTGCACGAAATGAATCGACTAGGAATAATAATTGATCTCGCACACGTGGGTGAACGTACTTCTTTAGAAGCGATAGAAGCTTCCTATCGACCTGTTGCGATCACTCACTCAAATCCATATTGGTTTCACGCGGCAAATAGAAACAAATCTGACCATGTTCTTAAGGCCCTTGCTCAAAATGAAGGTGTTCTTGGTTTTGTCCTTTTTCCAGATTTCATCGGGGGTCATCAAGTAACTTTACGTGAATTTTGTGATATGATAGCACGCACGGTGGATATGATTGGTATTGATCACGTTGGTTTTGGTACCGACTTAACCCGCAAATGGCCTGGCGATCATCGCAATTGGTTGCGCTTGGGTCATTGGACTTACAATGTGGCATACGGAGTTGGATCTCCAACTCAACCACCAGAATGGCCACAGTGGCCCGAATGGTTCCAAAGCGCGGCGGACTTTCCAAATCTTACGAGAGGACTGCTGGATTGTGGATTTTCAAGGGAAGAAGTCACCGCAATCATGGGTGGTAATTGGCTACGCCTATTCAGCGAAGGCCTAAAGGCGGCGTAAGTACTGAGCAACGCAAAAAAAGCATATGTCAGTAAATGGCCGGGGGTAATTAACAATTTCACTTTGCTTCGACTCCCTATTTTCATAAGGCCATGAACTCAAGGAAAGGACGGTTTCTGGGGTTGCCGGTAGTTCGTCATTCCCTAAATGAAAAAAACAATTTCAGCCTCAGGTAATATAATTCACAAATTTACAGCTATAAATTCGTGACGCGCTATTGCCGCAAAACTTTTCCTCAAACAGGTATTTTGAGGCACTCATGGGTACATTTTTAAAATTCCTAACTCATCGTAATGATTGAAATAATTAATGGTTATAATTCCTTACAATCAGGGTGTGCGAGGACTGAAAATCTCCGCTATCTTGCTCGTGAAGTTTCGATTCCTTTCTCCGAGACGGGATTTAAAATATTTTTCACACTCAAATCTGGAGACATGTCCATCATTTTGAATTTGGATCCATGAATAAATCCTTTTCCCTCCAAAACAGCAGGTCTTTTCTCAAAGGGAGAAGGGAAAGATAATGCCCTGGCTCTTCCATACAAAACAGAGATCATGACCTGGAGTCTCCAGACCTCCCCGATAAACAGCCGCCTGGCCTCCTTTCGGTCCTTCGGGAAACTGGCTTGAATCCTGGGAATAGTTTGTTGGACGCTTGACGCGGAAAACCTGAAATCGGAAATCTAAGAGATAAACCTATATTCGGCTTCCTGGCTCAGTTCTTCCGCGATTTTGTGGCAAATCATTTATTTTTCCATACACCTGGTTTAAAACCTTCGCCTTTAGGCGAAAAGCTTTA
>CAZTAS010000302.1:0-6683 GCA_964611635.1 uncultured Thermodesulfobacteriota bacterium | reverse complement strand
ATCCGTGTTTGCAACTACTTGATTTTATTGTAAAGTAAACCGGACATTACTGATTGTCAATACAAATTTTTTCGCGGATTAAGTTTTGAAAGACCTAACAATTCATGTCTTATCTGATTTCGAATAGCACATACCTTGTCGATCATAGAAAAAATAACTTCCTTGGCTTCTGGACGCTTTGTGAGGAAAATCTCAGAAATTACCTCCCAGTCATAGATGGGGGAATGACGAGAAAAGGGAAAAAATTAACCTCAGGAAAGGCCCATAGGAGGCCGATATAAGCCGTTCCATGAGCAAGATATCTAAAAAATAACGGTGAACCGGATTGCAAAATAGGCGGAAACGAAGTATAAAGGGAAGTGGGTATGGCTTCAAATGTTCAGGACCCAGGCAGCCTTGATTCTTGCCGGGCATACTCAGAGAATGCCCCTTTATTTTCATGGTAACTTGCTGCATCAACCTATTTAAGCTGTATGAAAGCTATGGGCAAGTGTCCATGGAAGCTGCGCGAAATAGAATTCCCGTGGTTGAGCCTTCAGAACCTTTCTGCAGTGCCCCGCGGCTCCCATTACTTTGGCTGGCACTCTGGTTGTGGAGAATGTTGACACGCCTGCCGCCCGTCCTGCTGGCTCAGTATTAATCCGCTATCACTAGCATCCTGGTGGCTTTGTCAGGGGGAAATTTAATCCTTGGCATGAGGAGATATTAATCTATGATTATCATTGGAGAAAAAATAAACGCGACTTTATCTTCCGTTAATATCATCATCCAAAATCGAGACGCAAAAAGTCTTGTGGATTTGGCAAAGGAGCAGACTGACGCGGGGGCTGGCTTTATCGATGTGAACGTGGGCACTGGTGTCGGGTCTCTTGAATACGAAGTTCAATCAATGAAGTGGGCTGTCCAAACCATTCAAGAGGAGGTTGAAACCCCTATTTGCATTGACAGCGCTGACCCGGCAGTGCTGGAAGCGGGTCTCAAAACCCGCCGCGGTGGCCCTTCAATGATCAATTCCACCAAAGCTGATGAAAAATACTTGGAAAAGCTGACACCTCTGGCCAGGGAATATGACGCCCTTCTGGTGGGTCTGGCAATGGATGAGACCGGGATCCCAAAAACAGTTCAAGACCGGCTTCGTGCATGTGAAAAGATTCTTGCAGCCTGCGGGGAATACGATGTCCCACTGGATACCGTGTTTATCGATCCTCTCCTCATGCCCATCAGCACGGATGTTAAACAGGGGCTGGTTACCCTGAGTGCTTTGAGCGAAATTAAGAAAAAATTTCCTGAGACTAAGACGATCTTAGGAATTTCAAATGTCTCTTACGGATTGCCTGCTAGAAGAAGATTGAATGCAGCCTTCCTGCACATGGCTATCTACGCGGGACTTGATGCAGCCTTTATTGACCCTCTGGACGGAAACATGATGGCCGCTGTGAAGACCGGCGAGGTTTTGGTTGGAAAGGATCGACACTGTCGAAAGTATATACGTGCTTTTCATAAATGATTAATTGAGCATTGAAAAATTCGGTGCAGACTTTTCACTAATTGAAAACAAAGGAGGCAAAGGTGATCGAATCTTATAGAGAAGGAATTTTGGTCAAACCCTACGAACGACTTACTCAGGAGCAAGTCAAGAGGATTGATGAAGCCTCTCTGAGCATTTTGGCGGATCCGGGACTATGGTGTTACAATGAGCGTGCAGCCAAACTTTTCCAAGTGCATGGAGCAAATGTCTGGGAAGAAAAAGGATCCGGCTCAGTCTGCTGGCGCATGAGTTTGCCCGCAGGCCTAATTGAAGAAGCGGTGGGTAAGGCGCCTTCATGCGTGGTGTTGGGAGCAAGGAAGCCTGAAAATCGGCTCCTGCTCGATGCGGACATCCCCCGTGTTTACTTTGGTTCAGGCTCTGAGGCCAACATCTGGATTGAAACGGAGATGGAAGATTTTGTCAGCCTCAATGACGGCAACCTCAGACTTCGGGTGCCCCGGTTCAGAGAACTCCGGGGGACTTCAGAGTTGCTCAGCCGGGCCGCCAAACTTTGTGAGCAGCTTGAACACCTGGATTTTTTCATTCGCCCGCTGAATATCCAGGATCCAGAGATTACTCTTGAGAATCACGACGTTAACAAATTCTTTGCAAGTCTCAACAATATCACCAAGCATGTCCAGGCTGGCTTGACAAACCTGAAGAGTCTGAACAATGTTGTACGTATTGCGGAAATTATTGCGGGGGGCGCCGAGGTTCTTCGGAAAAATCCGGTGATTTCCTTCATCGCTTGTGTAATCAAAAGCCCGCTTCAGATCGTGGATGACACGGCAGAGAAGATCTTCGGTATCGTGGAGGCAGGTATGCCTCTGGTTATTTCTTCTTCTCCTCAGGGAGGCTCTTCAGCGCCCATCCAGGAGGCAGGAATGGTTGTCCAGATCAATGCGGAAATCCTGGCCGGTATCACCCTCACCCAACTGATTAAAGAAGGTGCTCCTGTGCTTTACGGAAGTGTTCCGGTGCGGGCCCGCCTGGACGACCTGCATGACCTTTATGGATGCCCGGAGTTCAATCAATATAATATCGATTGTGTCCAGCTTGCCCGTTACCACAAAATACCTTGCTACTCCACCGCCGGCGTGGGGGATGCCAAGGCGCCCGGGATACAAGCAATGTTTGAAAAGCTGCTCACCCATCTCTATATTGCGATGAGCGGCGCTCAATATATCCATTACGCCTTTGGATTGCTGGATCGGACCAACAGCTTTAGTCCCCTCCAGGCGGTTCTCGACAATGAGCAGATCGGTAAAGTCAAGCACTGTTTACGGGAGCCCAAGGTCAGCTCAACCGAGGTGGATGAAGTGATCAAGATGATCAAAAAAGTTATGGCTTCAAGCCATCGGCTTTTCGCGCGTCATTCTCGAAAAGCCATGCACTGCGGCGATGTTTCGGGTCCTTACCGGTTTGAAGCCAAAGGCATGGAAGATAAGGTCATAGAAAATGCACTCGAGTATCTGGCCAGACTGGAAGCGCACCCGGCACCTCACCTGGATGCAGGCCTTCAGGAGCAAATCTTCAGGGAGATCCCTGGAATTTTGCCGGTCCTGAAACAGACTTAGCCTATTTCCGTCCGGAAAACTTTTACCTTGCTTACTCCTTCCCCTTTACCGCCAGGGGAGAGGAATCAGGTTTTCAGGTTCACCGAGGGATGAGGGTAAAGAATTTGTGGTGCGTTCCCAGAATATCATGATCAACTTAAAACGTTCGTCGCAGAGAAAAAAGAGGTAACATATGGATAAGCAAGAGATTCTCGAAAAGATTGCATTCAATGTTGTGCAGGGTAGGGTTGAGGCAGAGGATGAAGGTTTTGATTTGGGCCTGGAAGGTCAACCGGCGGTTACAGAACTGGTGAAAGAGGCTCTGGAACAAGGCATTGACTCTAAAGATATAGTCTTGGAGTCCCTGATCACCTCAATGGAAGAGGTGGGGAGGAAGTTCGAGCGCAATGAATACTTTATTCCGGACATGCTGGCTTCAGCTGAGTGCGTTGGTGTTGCCATGGATATTCTGAGTCCTCACCTAATACGAGCGGGAGTCGAGAGCAAGGGCAAGTTTGTGATCGCTACCGTGGCCGGGGACATCCATGACATTGGCAAGAATATTGTGGCCATCATGCTGAAAGGCGCGGGTTACGAGATCCTCGATTTGGGGACCGATGTCTCCGTGGAGCGGATAGTGGGAACCGTAAAGGAAAATCGAGCACCTTTCCTAGGGCTTTCGGCTCTTTTAACTACAACCATGCGGGGAATGGGGGACGTGGTCAAGAAACTCAAAGAGGAAGGAATTCGCAACCAGGTTAAGGTGCTCATCGGTGGAGCTCCCACGTCAACTGAATTCGCTCAACAGATTGGAGCCGATGCCTATTGCAAGGATGCCTTTCAGGCGATTGATGAATTGAAATCGATGGCAACGTAATTCTTTAGGGAGGAAACAAGGTATGGCTGAAAAGAAAGCATATTCCCAGGCTTTCAACACAGGTAAGTACGATAAGTCTTCGGGTCTGCTTGGAAAATACGACAATGTCAGAAGGTTTTGGGAAGACCAAGTCACAGGTGTCCATTTGCGCCCTGCCTTAAACGACCTTGTAGAGCGGAAAAGGAAGCGGTTGGAACGGCTCCGAATCCTGGATTTGGGGTGTGGCAGCGGTGATGGGTACGACCTGATTATGGGGGTCACAACCAGGGACCCAGGCCTTTATGATTTCATTACGGCTGCCCTTACTGTGGATATGCTCAAAGAGTACGTGGGTCTGGACATCAATGAAGACTTGATCCGCCAGGCAGAAGAATACTACGGTTATGATCCAAAAATGAGATTCATTAAAGGAGATCTGTCCTATGGGTTGCCTCCTGAAATCCTCAACGATGAACCGCCCTTCGATTTGTATTTCACATCCTATGGTACTTTTTCCCATTTTCATGACGAGCAGACCGTTAAAATCGTTACGGACATCTGCAGGCATTCCCCTGATCATGCTATCTTTATGGGGGACTGGCTGGGGCGTTACTCTTATGAGTGGCAGGAGCTCTGGCATCATCCGTTGGATCAGGAATACTTCATGGATTACCGGATCTCATACATTTATCCGGAGGAGGAGCGAGACAACATGGAAGTTGCTTCTTTCCCTTTGAGACTTATCACCCAGGAGGAGGTCATGAGGATGATTGAGAAGGCATCTGAGGAATCCGGGACAGAGATCACACCTTTGTGTTTCTTCGATAGATCCATCTTTGTAGGCCGCCACATGGATACAAATGACTACAACAAACACTGCCCAAAGCTTCGCAATCCGGTCAACTCTCTTTTCGAGGGATACCTGCGTACAGACCTTGATAGCCTGTTGGTAGATTATGTACCGCGGCAGGGCTTTGATCATCTCAATAATTTCTTCGAGATGTTATTCATGTCCTGGAATGCCTTGGTCAAGTATACTATCACTCTCCTCAGCGGGTACGATTACGACACGGGGAAGTGCAGGATGGTTCCAGAAGTGCTCCCTTTTTATCCTGAACCACTCAAAGAAGCGATGCACACCATTCACAGGGTCATAGAAGGGGTGGGTTCGATAAAATGGGGAGATGTCCGGGCGAACGTAATCGAGCCTCACCTTGCTTATTCCTTGCGGAAACTGGTGATGGAACTCCAGCCCGGAAAGGGTATGGGACATGGTCTGGTCGGAATTTTCGAGATAAAAAAGTGAAAGCTCATTGTCATAAGTAGGAAACTGAGGGCTTTGCTGTGAGGAGATTAATATGAGTGGGTTGGTTGTCGCTTATGCTGAGGCGATTCGTAAAGTGCTGGAGCGCATGTTCGAAAAAATTAGCCACCGAGGAGCCTATATCTCTGGAATCTCAGAAAATAGATGTGCGATGATAGCACGGAATTATCTTTGAGCCGATACAACCCGAGCTACGGGAAAAGACGAAGTTCCCGTCACCGGCCCCAGGGAGGAAAATGGGAAAATTTGCTACGATGTGTCAAATCGGCAACTGGAAAGAGCTGGCCTGCACTGGTTAGGTTTCCAATGATCCTTTTAGAGAGGAGCGGCTGCTGCTTCACCTCTAGGTCGCGACTTTTCCTTAACGCGAACACAAGGCCGGGCAAAGCTTCCGCCGCCCGGCTCATCCCCTGGGATACCTATTCACCATGAGCTCTCCGGCTACTACAAGCATAGGGGACGGCGGCCCAAGTTCATCAGGCTCATGGTGGGGCTGCCCATCATGGGTTGCGAGGGGAGAAATTCCGCGGACGCATCTACTCCCTGCATGAGCAAAAGGTGGCCACCATCACCACCGGAAAAAGCCACCCCAACTGTAAGTTCTGTGCCGACGAGGTCTCTTGAGACCGGGGATTTGACCAAGGGGAGGATCAATTGGAGCTGTGCCGAAGGCGCTGGGGTGTGAAGCGCCTAGCCGTGTGGTGTGCAAGGGATGGTAGGGGCATCCTTGCAGGATGGAGCCCTGGTTTCGGCTCAACCAGCGCATTCGCGGATACCCCGCCCACTCCTTGACGATCTCTATGGCCTTCGGTCGTTCAAGATTGAGCATTTATCAGGCAATCATCTGCTTCTTGCTCTCACTATCACCGCGGTGATTCTGTCGATGCGAACGAGCGCGTCATAAAACTCTTTCCCCCTGAGTTTCGCCAAATAAACCATGTGATTTCCCACTTCGCTCACAATTCCCGACAGTTCCTGTCCCGAGTCCAATTTCAGTGTCACTGATTTTCCCATATGCCTCTCTAAAAAGACCTGAGGAGTATCAGCAGAGTGAAAAGCAATTTTTTCCTCTTGTTTGGGTTTCTGTTGAGCCAATAATTGAGAAGAAGAAATGAAGCTGAGAATAATCAAAACTAAAACTATTGTCCATCCATTTTTCCTCATTATCTTGTCCTCCAAACTTTTGATCAACATTGTACCTGTTATGCAAGCTTGGTCACAAACCATAAGGCCTAAATCTTAAACAAATTCCTCCAGCCCCAGACAACGCGGCCGGTGGGCATCCTGATAACGATTGTATCTCCGCCAATGATACGGGTGCAGCTAACTTGAAGGCCCAGGGATTCGGAAGCTGTCAGCGAAAGAAAAGCTAGTACTTACTTGACATATTAAGCGTAACATAATATACTATGGGGTATG
>CAZTAS010000301.1:0-6700 GCA_964611635.1 uncultured Thermodesulfobacteriota bacterium | reverse complement strand
AGATTATGCGTCAAAGTGCAATATAAAAATTATTTAAATGTCGTTGTAGTGATAAGCTCATTCGAGACTTATACTTGAGAGGGGTCAAAATACCTTTATTGGCTGAATTGTCTGGCCTGTCTAAAAGCACTATTCATAGAATAGTAACTGAAAAAATAAAGAGGTTTAGACAAAGGAGGTAAAAAAATGATGGATAAAAAACAAACATTTGATGCCGACGAGATGCTTTATTGGTCAAAACGAGTGGAGGCAATGAGCGTTGCAATTAGCGCCCTGGCACGGTCTAATGAAGATATTTTGATATCGCATGGAGAGTGTTTAGGCGAAATCGTTTCCGATTATGGAAAAGCTCTCAATAATGCTATAGATAGAGGCTATTGGGTGCTTTTTAAATTTTTAAATGATAATGACGGCTCATTGAGTTCTGAATTAAAAAGGAGATACAAAAATAGGGATGATGGTCATCATTGGCCAGCCAATCTTGAGATAATAGATGAAAACCTTAATAAAATTGAGTTATTTATGGCAGAGGCAGAAAAAGTTCTTGAATTAAGAGAGAAGTTTTTAAAACTAAAAAAAGAAATGGAAATAACCATGAAAAAGCGCGTTAGTGATGGGCACTCATGAGGCTTTGATAAGTAGTCGATGCTCGTTGCCCTTCACGCAGTTCTCCTTGACCAGGAGCCTGCGAACTTTCCGGCGAGCATCTAACTTATCGGCGGAATTGTACCATCGCGCTTACTGCCCGCCCGCGGTCCTCCTTCCGCGAAACCCAGTAAGTGCGATTTTTCTACTAAAAAGAGGAAAAAGCAATGAAGAGAATATGTAAGAATTGTAAATATTTTATTCGCGAAAAAGATGGTAGTCTTCCTTGAAAGATTCCCTTTGGCTGTATTGAATTTGATTTATCACATGAAAGTGAGGGTAAATAATGGCAGACGAACACATGCGGGTCATAATTGAGGCGCAGAACAAAACACAGGCGGCTTTTAAAGATCTCAAAAAAAATCTTGAAGAAGCTGAAAAGCAAACCCAAAATGCTGGTACTGTATTCACAAAATTTGCGGATATATCAAGCAAAGCTCTCACAAAATTAAAAAATACTGTTTTCAGCCTTCAGAGTGCAATAGGTGGGCTGGCCGTGGGAATGCTTGCTAAGAGCTTTATAAATGCCGCCAGCACATCCGAGCAATTCGCCGTTCGCTTGAAAGTCTTGCTCGGTTCGGTAGAAGAGGGAAACAGGTTATTTCAACAAATGGGCGAATATGCCAGCAAAGTGCCATTTCAATATGAAAATATTATGAAATCCGCGACTCAACTCGCGGGTGTGATGAGAGGCGGGGTTGATGAAATCAATAAATGGATGCCATTGATAGGAGATCTGGCAGCCGCATCCGGGCTCTCAATAGAACAGACCACAAGTCAAGTTATCAGGATGTATTCAGCCGGAGCGGCAGCCGCTGATTTGTTTCGTGAGCGGGGCATTCTTGCCATGCTAGGTTTTCAGGCGGGAGTGAGCTATAGCGCGGAAGAAACACGCAAAAAAATGATGGAAGCATGGGAGAAAGCAGATTCCCAATTCAGGGGTGCCACTGCGGAGCTCGCAAAAACCTGGGAAGGTCTTTTGTCTATGCTTTCCGACAAATGGTTCCAGTTTCGCAACTTAATAATGGACGCAGGAGTATATGATGCTTTAAAAGAAGCACTGGACGACTTGAATAAACAATTTGCCGAATGGATAGCCAATAATGAAGAAATCATTCGGCAGAAAGTACCCGAATATGTAGAAAGAATTAAAGAAGCAATCAAAGAAATTGAGTCAAATCTTAATGATCTTATGAATATATATAAAAGCATCCCCTCCGAAGTTAAATATGGGGTGCTTGGCTATGTTTTGTTGGGACGTCCTGGAGCTCTTGTTTTTGCATTAGAAGAGGCGCTGAGTGAGTTTGATCTGGGCCTACGCCATATCATTGAGATATGGAAAAAGACAGAAAAAAGTCTTGATAATATCATTGACGTATTCGAAGGAAAGAAAGATTGGTGGGCAGGGGAGCTAACAGGAATTGAAGGCATCAAAGCTCGATTGAGGGCCGAGCAGGAAGTATCAAAGCAGCTCCTAGCAATTAAAAATCGATTATTGGATGAGAGAACTAGGATTGAAAAGCAATTAACGGCGATCAAAGAAAGAGAGGCAAAAAAAAGACGCGAAATTGAGGAAGCAGAAATTAAAAAAATAACCGAATTGCTGTTAAAACAAGGTTTAATTATAGGCGAGGATTATACCAAGGCGTTCTGGATGGCGATGGAAGAGGCCGGTGAATCCTGGGGCGAGTGGATCTCTAAAACCGAAGAATATCAAGAGCTGCTACAAAAGGGCCTGCTCATTGCCGAGGACTACGGCAGGGCATACTATCTTGCCATTAAGCAGGCCGCCGAAGCCACAGAAAAAGTATCAGAAGCCGCAAGAAATCTCGGATGGACGTTCACATCCGCGCTGGAAAGCGCCATTGTCCAGGGCAATAAATTAAGGAACGTGCTCCAGGGCTTCTATCAGGACATACTCAGGATACTGGCCCGCACATGGATAACCGAGCCGCTGGCCACCGGGCTGACAAAATTTATCTCTGGGCTCTTCCCGGCAAAAACCGGCCATACCGGCTTCGGCCCCGGAGATCAGCCCTCCTACCAGCTCGTCCCGGCAGCCGCTTTTGCCGGTGCGCAGCGCTTCCACGCGGGCCGAGAAATCCCGGCCATAATTCGAGATGATGAAAGCGTCCTCACTCCGGGTCAAATGCGCACCCTGGGGAGCCGGAGGAATGTAATAATCAATCAGACCAATAATATCGATGCACGCGGCGCTGAACCGGGCGTCGAGGCCCGTATTAGGACGGCCTTGCGCCAAGTAAAGGAAGAAACAAAAAGCGAAATCCTGTCGAGTATGGAACGCGGCGGACCCTTCGCACGCGCCAGCGGCAGGATCTAAAAAATTGTTTGATGTCTATTTGTTGCCTTTTTTTTAGCTTTTTTCCATTGCCTTCAAATTTCTAAAATCAGCTGTCCGCTTACAGCGCAAATGGGAAAATACAAGCTTTATTGATTAAATTTATTTCAGCATTTTTAATTAGCCTGTGTTTTAATTTATCATTAACTACTGCTTCATCCTCAAATAATAGAAGCGATGGAAATATTTCTTTTTCTCCAAACCCTACTATTACAATTCTAGACGTATCATTAGGAAATCTATTTTTAGAAAACATATTTACACAAATTTGTATCAACTGATCAAAAGAAGTTTTTGAGATTGGTAATTTTTCAAATACTTCTTTTGCGGCTTTCTTAATTAATTCACCATAGTTATCTATTATACCTTTAATGTAACTCTCGTCGACATATGGTAATGCATCCCATTTTTTCCAAGTCTCGAAACAGCTTGTTATTACGTTAATTGCAATTTCTTTGATTTGATTTTCTTTGATCAATTTTTCTTTTTCAATTATTTCTTTTACTTCTTTATTAATTGCCTTATTGATGACCCCAAGATAACCTAAAATGCTAGCATAAAAATATTCTTTTTGCACTGATTCTGGGGAAAAAATAGATTCTCTTTCAAGAAATTGTATTAAGTTATCGGCATACTCCTTCAAAGTATCAAATTTGCGTTTACTCAATTTTTTTCTAAACATTTTAATGATCAGTTCCCATGGAACCCCCATCATCTCTGAATTACCATAAATCATTATTCCCACTGGATGATATTTTGAGAGCATAAATAGCTTATTAACCGTGTCATATGTTTTTTGACCTTCATCCTTTCCTTTTCTTATTGTAACTGCACTATCAGCAGCAAGTGCTATAGCAGTCTTATTCATTATCGCAATTTCTGATGTCATATCATACGCCTATATTTATTTATAAGAAAATATTTATAAGAAAATATGAGATTTTCGCGACAGCACTTGCTGCATTAATTGAATTATATTCTATCATAAAAGCCCTTTTCTAATTCGTTCCAGCCGGCTTTCCCGCTCCATGGCGAACCGGCGGATACCCTCAAGGATGTGATCCTCCGAGAGCTGGGCCTCGGCCAGCACTTCACTCACTGTGCCCCCTGTCCGCCAGCGGTTATCCTGGTCCGCGCACAGAGCGTATTCCTCGTTGAAGGGGTTGGACCACGCGCCCATGAGCTTCCTGGACGCATTGGTGATGATCATGGAATCGAGTCGATCCTCCGGTGAAAAAAGTCGTTGACGATAGCCCTCGTCCTGGAGCATGAAGAGTTCGGCGCTGACGGCAGCCACGATCTTGACGTTAAGACCCTCTTCACGGAGCCGGGGAAGTATGCGCAGCAAATTATTTGTGGTGCTGGTTCCCTGAACCACTACCACGCCCATTTTCGGAGCATTCTCATCATACGGCCTGATGAAATAGACGCCTCTGCGCGCCTCCATGTGGGAGGCAACACCCAGAGACTCCCTGTCAGGGATGGTGATGGCCGGTCTTGTTAAATGCAGTGCGATAATAGGCGCACGGAGCTGCAGTGCCTCCGAAAGGACCACGGGCACCTCGTTGAACTCCCAGGGAACCAAATTAATTATTTGCCCTTCAGGGAAAAGCTGGGTTAGTCCTGGAGAGAATATTCCGAAGTGGGTGCGTGAGTCATCGGCGGTCTCCGGCCCTGAGTGTCCGGCCAGATAGATCACCTTGCCCACGCGGATGGGGCTGTCCTGTGCCATCTGGCTGAGCAGCCTCATGGGGCCGTATCCCAGGTAAACGAAGGAGCCGTATGTCCCATGAATGGCAAAAAAGCCGCTGAACGACTTCTCCGGATCTTCCGCAAAGTTTGTGGAAGCTATACCCGCCGAGGCCCCGGAGTTGAAAAACTCGGTGATTACAGACGGAAATTCTATTCCAGTCCGGTTGTTGGTGCCGTAAATTCCGAAGTCAGCACTCATGGGTCTTATGTTGAGCGATCCCGCCAGATCGGCGGCAAAGCTGATAAGCTTTCCCCCTGTCACCTGGTTGACGTAACGGCCCCACAGTCCCAGGGCCTCACGGTTGGCCCTTTTTTCGCCCGGACTGGCGAACAGGTCGGAGGGAAGGTTTTCCACCCGCAGCCTCTCATCCTCGAAGGCGTTGGCCTTCCGATCGACGCGCATGGCCGCCGCTCTGGGCACCTGTGCAGCCGCTGCCAGCAGGCTGTGGCATATGAAATCCACCAGATCCTGGTCGCGCTCCAGGACGCTCATGACCACGTTCACGTTCTCCGAGAACTGCCGCCGGACGGCTTCCTCGTCGTTGGCATCAATCCCTTCCCCGAAGCCGCTGAACCGGACATCGTATTTTTGCTGGAAGTACTTCTTGGTCTCCCAGAACTCGGGTGAGTTCAAGGCATGGGGCTTTCCGTGGGAGGGTGGCCCTGTCACACCATAATCCCTCCCTTTAAGGGTGTGAAATACACCTATTTTAGGTACTTCGCTCACATCTTCAGCAAGCTGCTTGAGCACCTCCAGTATGCTCTTGAAGTCCATTCCCTCCAAAGCTTCCCGTACCGTCCACCCGTGGGCTTTCCACTGGAGGGTGGGCGGGGAGGGAATGACTTCACTTACGACCCGATCGATGCAGGCATCATTGAAGTCCTCCAGCACGATTAACTTTTTGCCCAGCTTGGCCGCCCAAACAGCGTTCTGGGTCTCATGAGTGCCTCCAGGAGTGAAACCGCCTTCTCCTTCCAGTATCCATACCCTCGCCGGGCATTGGGCCAGATCCAGTGCCAGGGCGATCCCAGCGGCAATGGGAAACCCGTGGCCCGAGGGCCCTGTGTTGGCGTGTATCACGCCCGTGGTGGTTTCAGCATGCCCCGGCAGCTTGCTGCCATTTCGCCGGAACCCGATGAGGTCTTCCTTAAGGATTGCCAGATGGGGATCGAATCGGTAAGCCTCATCGCCGGTTTGCCGGTGCTTGAGCCGCAGGGCCTCATACAGGATGGGTACAAGAGCATAGATGATGGGAATGGTGTGGCCAGCACCCAGGACAAAACGGTCGTTGAAGGCAAACTTGGGTTTCCGGATGTCATATCGCATGCGGCCACTGAGGAAGAGAGCTGTGAGGATGCGGATCTTGGAGCGTGATCCACCGGGGTGTCCGCTTTGCCGGTAGTTAAGCATGATGTCGATGAACTGGTCCGCCATATCGGAAATAATTTGCATGTTCTTGATGATTTCTTCCAGGGAATACGATGCGGTCAAATCCAGGGTTGTAGAACCGGACGCAACAGACGAAGAGGAATCGGATTTCATGTTTTCTTGACCTCCTTAATGGCTTTGGACTTTATGGCTGGCCTCAGGGGAATCGATGCCAGTTCTCATCCTGATCGTAACGGAGAAGAATGCAACGGGCAGCCCCACTGCTTTTAATCTTCTTTGTCTTTACAATGTTTTATTGTAGTGCAGCAAAGGCAATATGTAGCAAAGCCTATTATGCCAATACTATATTAGCAGAGGTATTTTTAATTCTAATATTAAAAATACCTTCATTACCGTGAATATCGAAAACTATTAAAAAAATGTCTTTGTTATAATCTCCTTTATTGATTGATACGCTGTAATCCCTATTTTTATGTTCGATTTTCAAATTATGAATTAAATATCAGTAATGTCCGGTTTACTTTACAATAAAATCAAGTAGTTGCAAACACGGA
>CAZTAS010000300.1:0-6739 GCA_964611635.1 uncultured Thermodesulfobacteriota bacterium | reverse complement strand
AACCTGATTGTCCACTTCTGTGCAAGACCTAAAGTACGCAAGAACCGGATGAACCTCATTTATTTTAACGTTCCTTGATTGGGTGTTTTGGAAAAACAAATCATAACCCATTCAAGGGGTGGAGCGTCACCGAATTATTTACCATTTACATTTCAATAATTGTATGAATTTAAGACGACTTGATAGATCTGATACTCCCAAGGGTAAACAGTTGTTTCGGCCATGAGAAAGGAGAACAACGATGGAGGCTAATCCTCTGGACTATGCCTCCCGCTTCAGTCTGAAATTCAAGCTCGTTCCTGAGCAAACGGCACTTTTGATCATTGACATGCAGTATGCATCCGCCCATCGAGAGAAGGGACTAGGCTGTCTTCTCAAAATGAATGGTGAGGAAGCCACAGGTCAGTATCGTTTCGATCGTATTGAACAAGTAGTCATTCCCAATATTCAAAAATTGCTCCTTTTTTTCAGAAAAAATAATTTGCGTGTCATTTTCATCACGGCAGGTTCAGAACTGCCTGACTACATTGACCTTCCCGCCCATATGAAGGGTTTTGCCCAAAGTGTTGGGAATACCATTTCCAACCGGGAGCATGATATTCTTGATGAGCTCAAGCCTCTCCCGGGAGAGATCTGCGTTAACAAAAGGACCATGAGTGCTTTCAATTCCTACCCCATTGACCTCCTCTTAAAAACCATGGGTATCCGCTATGTCTTGTGCTCGGGTGTCTCAACGAACTCTTGTGTAGAAGGTACAGCCAGAGATGCAGCGGAACACGGCTACGATACCGTCATTATTGAAGATGCCTGTGGGGCAGCCACCCAAGAGTTGCACAACTCAACGGTGAATAATTTTAGAAGATTGCTGGGAATGGTTATGAGAACCAAAGAAGTAATTTCAGAGCTGATACCTCGATGATCATATGCGGATAAATACCATCGGGCAAAGATATTATTGAACATCCACTTCTTGCACTGCTTGGTGCGAATCAAGGTTATGGTCACACATCAAAAGTAAAAATAAATCATTGCTAAAGTTTCAATAAAGAGAAACAAGATGGGATCGAACGTACAACAAATGCTTCTTGGAATTAAAGTTCTTGACATTTCAAACCTTCTTGCCGGACCATTGATTTCGACGAATCTTGCCGATTTTGGTGCCGACGTGATCAAGGTGGAGCACCCAAGAACCGGGGATCCCGCCCGAAACTGGGGATCCTCAAAGAACGGGGTATCGCTCACCTGGAAGTCTCTGGCACGCGGAAAACGGCTTATAGCCATAGACATTAATAAACCCGAAGGCCAAGAAATAATTCGACAATTAGCGGCCAAATCAGATGTAATGATAGAGAATTACAGACCCGGCAAGCTTGGGCAATGGGGCCTGGATTATGAAAGATTATCAAAGATTAACCCGAAGTTGATCCTGATACGTGTGACGGGATGGGGGCAGACGGGGCCATATAAAGATCGCCCCGGCTTCGGAACCCTTGCCGAGGCCTTCAGCGGCTTCGCCCACATTACGGGGCTGCCGGACGGACCTCCCACGCTCCCCCCGTTCGGGCTTGCGGACGGAGTTACTTCATTGATCGGTACATACGCCGCACTTGTGGCGCTTTATTATCGTGATGTGCACCATCAGCCGGGTCAGCTCATCGATCTAAGCATTTACGAATCGATTTTTTCCATCCTCGGCCCCCAGCCGACCGAATATGATCAACTGGGCATCATTCAGCAGCGTATGGGGAATCGCTCACCACGCAATGTTCCGAGAAATACATACAAAACCTCGGATGGAAAGTGGGTGGCCCTGTCCGCCAGTGCACCAGCTATAGCAACGAGGCTCTTTAGGGCGATCGGGCGTGAAGATATGAACGTCGATCCAAGATACTCCACAACTGAGGCTCGTCGAGCACACGGAGATGAGGTAGATGAGATAGTCAGCGGCTGGATCAGACAACATTCATTAAAGGACGTTTTGAGCATTTTTGAACAATTTGAGGTCGCGGTGGCGCCCGTGTACGACATCCAGCAGATCATGGAAGATCCTCACTATCAGGCGCGTGAGACAATCATTCAAGTGCCCGACAAGGATTTAGAGAAAGTGCGCATAACGAATATCGTCCCCAGATTCTCAATGAGGCCAGGGCGGATTAGTCACACAGGGAGAAACGAGATTGGATTTGACACCATCGATATTTTAGAGGAAATCGGCTTTAAACCGGACCAGATTGAAGAATTATGGGATAAAAAAGTGATCGCATGCAAAGGACGTCCATATTCATAATAATAGAGACAATGGAGGATATATATGATACGTAGCGCTCTGTATGCCCCGGGGAATGTTCCAAAGATGCTCTTTAAGGTAGGGACTTTCGGGGCGGACGCCATTGTGATGGATTTAGAGGACACCGTTCCGGTGGCTGAGAAGGAAGCCGCGCGGCACATGGTCCATGAGGCCCTTGGCCAGATAAAAGGGCCTCAACGTTATGTCCGACTGAATGGAATTACCACCGGCCTTTTGGAAGGGGATCTATCAATAGTATTTTGCCCGGATTTAGAAGGGGTTTATGTTCCTAAGGTGGAATCAGCAGAGGAGTTAAAGCATGTTGATTCCTTAATTTCCGAGCTGGAGCGGCGGTTCGGGCTCGAGAAAGAAAGAGTAGAAATCCATCCTATTTTTGAAACTGCAAAGGGAGTAATGCAAGCCTACAAGATTCTTGAAGAGAGTCCAGCTCGGGTCCGGAAAGCGGGCTTTGGAGCAGTGGATCTGATGCGTGAAATTGGTGTGCAGTTTGGACCGAAATTATGGGCACCCGACAGTTTGGAACTCTTATATGCCCGATCACATCTGGTGCTTGCTGCCCGCGCCGCCGGGAGATTGCCCCCTATTGATTCCGTGTATACCGATATCCGTGACCTGGATGGCTTAAAAAGAGAAGCACTATTGGCCAGACGTTTGGGATTTCAGGGTAAAAGTGCCATACACCCCAACCAGGTGGCTATCATCAATCGTGTCTTCTCTCCTTCTCCAGAAGAAATCGATTATGCGCGGAAAGTCGTAAGAGCATTTGAGGAAGCTGAAGCTAAGGGTTTTGCATCATTCACTGTCGGCAATGCCTTTGTCGATATACCTATCGTGGAAAAAGCCAGATCAATTCTTGATAAATTCGGAAACCTGAATGAATAAGAGCCATTCTGAGGGGATAACAGCATACACATAAAAGCGAATAGAAATCGGTCTTTCAAGAACCATATGAGGCGTCAACCAGCGCGGAGGTAGCAATGGATCAAGGTGAAAGACAATATATCATTGGGCTTTTTCCGGCAATAGAGAACATTAAAAATGAACAAATGCGCGAAAATGTAATCAGAGCTTGGTTTAATGCCTGGAAACGCAGCAACTTCGAACGCATCGAGGATTCTCACCAGTTCGAGCCGGCCCGAGACAGAATTTCATATACCAATGTGGATCACACCAACCAAGTGTGTCGAGCGTCCAAGGCGATGGCCGGAATGCTGACCGAGTCCATGGGTATTATTATTCAGATGGATCACCTCATGGCCGGTGCTGTCCTGCATGATGTGGATAAGATTGTAATTTTCGACGCTTTAACGGCTGGCTATACCGAGACGGGGCGGAGGTTCGCCCACGCTGCAATGGGTGCCAGTATGGCCCTGATGGAGGGGCTTCCAGAATCTGTAGCCCATATCATTGGAGCACATTCGCCTCTATTCTCAAAAGTCCAACCGCAAACTGTTGAAGCTCAGATCGTCCGACATGTGGATCAGCTTATTGCCCAGGCGGTTTATGTAAACAAAGGCTTGGACATGGATAAGGTTGTAAAGCAGTCATTGGGGCGCCTTGAGTGAATTTTAAGGCTAATTTTATCGCATAAATAAGGCGGTTGGGTTTGGTGCCCATATTTTACGTCTATTCAACGAAAGAAAGACGAGAAATATGAAAAGGCCACTCGCCAGCATTGAGGCATTGGTGCAGAGCTATGCGGACTTGGTGATTGTTTAGGCTGCCTACCTGGCCCAGGGTCTGGACATGGATTTGGTGATCAGCCAGTCGTTGGCTCGGATCACCTGAATTTCGTACCTGGCTTCAAGGCAGGCTTAATGTGCAATCAAATATAATCAAACAGAAAGGAGGTTATAAGGGCAGTTTAATTTCCAGAAAAAATCTATGGACAAAAGGAGGAACACAATGAAAAGAGGTGCAATTATTGCTTTGACAATGTTTCTGGTTGTGGTACTTGCTGCGCCGCAGGCGCTGGCCGCTGCCAAGCATCGCTGGAAATTTACCAACATCTCGCCGGCCGGACAGATTTACACACAATACTTCAACAAATTGGCGGAAGATATCACAAAAGCAACTAACGGCGAGGTAGAGGTCACCAACTATCCGGCGGGAGAGCTCCCGTACAAAGGGACGGATCTCCTCAAGGCAGCCGCAAGGGGTTTGGTGGAAATGTCGGATGTCTCGGTTGGGTTCGTATACGGGGAAATGCCTATTCTAGTTTTGCCAGACTTTCCATACGTGGCTTTGACCAGCGAACAACTGGAAACCTATCGCCAGATTGTCCTTCCCTACCTCACTGACGAGTTGCGTAAGAGGAGCGTTGAGCCCATAACTCTGTTTCCTTGGGGCCCTCGCCAGATTGCTTCGCGAAGGCTCACTAAAACAATTGCAGATATAAAAGGCCAGAAGGTTCGCACCTCGGGCGGCCTGCAAGATGAGTACATCAAGCTGTGGGACGGCATTCCCTCTTTCGTCGTATGGGCAGAGGTCTATCCCGCAGCCCAGAGGGGCATTGTGGACGCTGTCATGACCGCCACTCTGGCCATCCAGCAGTCCAAGGTTTATGAAGTGTGCCCCTATTTCTTCAAAATAGACGGGCCAAAGACGCATGATTTCATTGTTATTAACACGAAGTCATGGAACGCGCTGTCCAAGAAAAACCAGGAAATTATCCGCAAGGTTGGGGCGGAGTGGCAGAAATTCTGGATTTCCAAGGTTATAATCGAGCTGGATGATGCGTCCCTCAAAGAGATGGTGGAGAAAGGACAGATCAAGAATGTTGCCGAACTGCCAATGAAAGATAAAATCAAGACCCAGAAAGCCCTACTCCCCATTCTGAAAGAATATGTTAACAAGCACATGCAGCCCAAAGGCCCGGAGGCGTTTGCCAAAGCCTTGAAAGCCTTAAAACTTGAGTAGATTATTTAGCGCTTGAAGTTTGTTCTGATCTGAGCATGTACACAAAAATGAGCTGGGGACCAAGGGAAGGAAAATGCCAAACTCGAAATTTCTTTAAATATGCCGTCCAACCCCTGGACCCCAGCGCCGATTAAGGAGTATACGGTGTTTCAGAAGCTTGCTCATTGTGCGGCGGTTTCGAATAGGCTTGGGATGAATATAGCCAGTCTCGGGCTCCTCATTATGACAGGCCTGGTAATGGTGGACGTCATCATGCGCCGGCTTTTTAACGCTCCCATCATTTTTGCGGACGAAGTGGCTGGCTACTTGCTGGTTCTTGTAACGTTCCTTGGACTGGGCTATACGCTCAAGGAAGATGGCCACATCCAGGTCAGGATCATCGTTGATCAAATTTCCCCAAGGAAGAACACCTTTTTGAAGTTGCTCTGGTGCGCCTTTGGCATTCTTTTCACCATTCTTTTATTGTATCAGACCTGGCAACTGGCATGGGAGAGCTATGAGCTGAAAGCCTTTGCGCCAACGCCTACCCAGATACCTCTCTTTCCTTTCCAAATTGTAATGCCCATCGGTTGCGTGCTTTTTCTGATTCAGCTCGTTATTGAGCTCGTGGATTCGACGTTTTTTTTGCTCTCTTCCAAACCTCTTAAGACCCGGAAAAAGGAGTAATCCCTCATGGAGTGGCAGCTAACCAGTCTATTTTTAGCCGTTCTTCTTTTCAGCTTTCTTCTGGCGGGCATCTGGATCGCTGTTAGCCTGGGCATGGTAGGAGTTCTGGGACTCCTGGTGATCCGGCCCACAACCATCGGAGGGATGGGTTTTATAGCCTGGGACAATCTGAACAGCTTCGTCTTGACCGCTGTGCCTCTTTTTTTATTTATGGGGTCAATCATTCTCCACAGCGGCATCAGCTCGCGCTTTTATAAGAGTCTGAGCATGTGGCTTGACCATGTGCCAGGCAGCCTGGCACATTCAAACATCGTGGCTTGCAGCATCTTTGCGGCCATCTCGGGATCTAGCGTTGCAACGGCTGCTGCTATCGGAGCTATTGCAATCCCGGAGATGGAGAGCAGAGGATATGACCGCTCTCTCACTTATGGATCACTTGCAGCAGGCGGGACACTGGGGATTCTCATTCCGCCAAGCATCAGCTTCATCCTCTATGGCGCCATCATCGGAGAGTCGGTGGGACGGCTGTTCATCGCAGGGGTAATCCCTGGCGTCCTGCTCTCCAGTCTCTTTCTCATTTACGTCGGTATACGTACGGTCATCAATCCACGCCTGGTTCCTAGGGGCGAGATTCGTTCTACGTGGGGTGAGCGGCTCCGTGGACTAACAGACGTGCTGCCGATTTTTATGCTTATGTTTATGGTCTTGGGGGGGATTTATTTCGGCGTGGTAACGCCCACAGAAGCCGCTGCCATGGGAGTGTTTGGCTCCCTTCTTATAGCTTTAATATACAAGGGGCTGAACTGGAAAGTGCTCAAGGACAGTATGTACGATGCTATCAAGGCC
>CAZTAS010000299.1:0-6742 GCA_964611635.1 uncultured Thermodesulfobacteriota bacterium | reverse complement strand
TATCCCATTTGTTCAACAGTATTTTCGTGCCCAAATGCAAAATCTGGGTTAAAATAAATTTAATTTGAATAATTCCTGGATTTTAGGATATTCCTGATACTGGACAATCATTTATGGATTTTCCAGTAAAGCTGAAGAGGGCGGAATACATTGCGATGGGCATTGCATTGCCCTTTTAATTACTCGCCGTGAGGATTAGGATGCACGATATGCTATCAAAAAATCGCTTTAATGCCTCAAAGAGAAGGAGAGATTCTTTCTTGCTTAAGTGCCGATGGCTGGCCTTGATGGCACTAGCCTTCGCTTTTTGGACAGGATGCGCAGAGGCACCCATCACGGGGCGGACCCAACTCATGATCCTGCCCGAGGATCAGGAGATCCAGATGGGCATGGTGGCCTACCAGGAGGTGTTGAAAAAATCTCGCATATCCACCGATGAGCGGCTTAACGCCCGCGTAAGGGAAGTGGGCATGCGCATCGCCCAAGCCACCGGCAGGACCGATTACCAGTGGGAATTCAATATCTTTGATGCACCGGACACCATAAACGCATTCGCCCTGCCTGGAGGCAAGGTGGGAATATACACCGGCATTCTCCCCATTGCTGAGAACGACAAGGGTTTGGCCACTGTAATCGCTCATGAGGTGGCTCATGCTATTGCCCGCCACGGTGGTGAGCGCATCTCCCAGGGAATCCTCCTCCAGATAGGGCAAACGGCCCTGAATGTGGCCATCCGAAATCGTGATCCCGGCACAATGCGGATCATCAACGAAGCCTTCGGCCTGGGAGTCAATGTGGGTGTTATTCTTCCGTTCAGCCGGGAGCAGGAGTCAGAGGCTGATCACATGGGCCTTATCTATATGGCCAAAGCCGGCTACGATCCCCGCGAGGCCATCTCTTTCTGGCGCCAGATGAAGCAGGCTGAAAAGGGGGGACGCCCTCCTGAATTCCTTTCCACACACCCTGCACCGGAAACGCGCATTAGAGACATTGAGCGATGGATGCCACAAGCCTTGAGATATTACAAGCCTCAGAGCCGTTAATAGTGCGTGTACACCTCTCAATGCCGCAGTTAGTTCGTTGATGCCGATCTGGGGATTTGGACAATGCGCTTTTTCGATAAAATCCAAAAAATCATGGTGTGGATGATTATGGCGGCCGCGTTGACAACATGGGTGTATGCAGCGGCCTATGCGGAGCCGATTTACACCTTGAAAATCGTCAATGGCTCTGATGATTCTCAGGAGGCTGTTGCACTGGCCATCGAGGAAAATGACATTCGCGGCTACCGGACTCGCAAAATGGACGACGGCCGGGAAAGGCTGGACATTCTCCTAAAGCGAGCCGCCTCTCATTCCCTCAAACAGTTCACCATTCGCAATCTTAATCATAAAATGATGTTCTATTGGAAAGACAGAGAACTGGGAAGCGATCGGATTAAAGGCATAATTCGAAACGGCATTATCAGCCTTATGGTGAGCAACTGGGACATCCACGAACTGAAGACGGATCTTCAACAGCGAGGTCTTTTGGAATCTCGGCCATAAACAACTATGTCC
Organism: uncultured Thermodesulfobacteriota bacterium; assembly: GCA_964611635.1. Taxonomy (GTDB): domain Bacteria; phylum Desulfobacterota; class JAFDED01; order JAFDED01; family JAFDED01; genus JAFDED01. The sequence goes on along the minus strand of CAZTAS010000299.1, from coordinate 5,183 downwards.
CATATTAGAGTGACCTGTGCAGCGTTTCCCCTACCATTGGCTTCAGAGTGAGGAAAGTCAAGACACGTTCCCTATGGAGACCAATTGCCATGTTTCATTCTTTATCCTGGAAATCCGGCTTCAGCCGCATGGACCATGGCGAGCAAGTTCTCAACCGGCGTGTTTCTGGGGACGTTGCAACCCGGGCCAAGAATGAAGCCTCCCTCTATGCCAGCCTTTTCGATACATCGCCTGGCTTCCGCCTCCACCTCCTCTTGACTTCCACGAAGCAGCCCGTTGATGTTGTCCACATTGCCCAGCAGGACAGCACGCCTTTCCACCACTCTTCTTGCCTCCGCAAGATCAACGCCCGCGTCCAAGCTGAGCACATCAGCACCGGTGCGAGCCATGAGCGGAACTTGCCGCTGGCTCTTACCGCAAACGTGCAGGACTGCCCGACCACCAGCTTCCTGTATGGCCCGCACTAGACGGGAGTGAACCGGCAACGCCATCTCCTCATAAAGACGGGGTGAGATCATATCACCAGAGGCCGGAGCTTCCCCTATAAAAATAAAACGCGCCCCCGCCTCCAGCGCAGAACGGGCCCGGAAAATGCAGACCTCCGTGGTGGCTGCAAGAAGGCGCTGGACAAACTCGGGTTCCACAGCCATGTCCAGCATCATCTGCTGGAGACCCCGCAATTGACCCGCCAGGCGCATTGGCCCCTGACAGTATCCCATGATGTGCGCCTCTCCTGCCAGCCTCCGGGCCAACTCGGCCACCAAAAGGCGTTCCATCTCAAGACCGCGACTTCTGAGGACTTTTTCAGGGTCGATTCTGGCAATATCTTCCGCCGTGTGGATGACGTATGGTGGCACGATGCTGGAAGCAGTATCCTCGCGGAATTTTGCGACGGCGCCAATAGCCTCCTCTTCAAAGGGGTAGTATGTGCGGCCGTAGACAAAATCCCAGCCGAATCGACGTCGGCCTTCAATCTCCAGATCGGCTGTTCGTTTTGCATCCAGGATAGTTAGGGACAGAGGAAGATCAGCTTCCTTTAGCAAAACGAAGCGGCACAGCACAAAGACCGGCGTCCTATCGCCGCGCTCAAAACGAACAGCAGCCTCAATCCGTTCCCATGAGTTCATCAAGACATTTATTCTGTTATCTTTTTTAGCATATAGGTGATAATGATAAAATGGGACCTATCAGCTAACACCCTCAGCGTTTCCAAGTACAAACCACCTTTATCGGCCTTTGAATACAGGCTCTCGCTTTTCCAGGAAAGCGGAGGCGCCCTCGACCCGATCCTCTGTACATAGGCAGATAGCCGCAAGAGCCTTTTCATAAGCCAGGCCAGCATCCAGCTCTATATCAAAGCCCCTATCAATTGCCCGCTTGGCCATTCGTATGGCTATGGGTGCGTTCTTCATTATTTTTCGGGCCACCGTCTTTGCCGTGCTCATCACGTCCTCGTGGGGGACAACCATTTCCACCAGGCCTATGCGAAGTGCTTGATGGGCATCGATGATCTCACCTGTGTATATGAGATACTTTGCCCATCCTTTTCCCACAAGGCGGGGCAAACGCTGGGTGGCCCCCGAGCCTGGGATGACTCCCCGCTTCACTTCGGGCTGTCCAAAGCTTGCCCGTTCGCTGGCGATACGAATATCACATACCAGGGCCACCTCGGTGCCCCCTCCCAATGCATAGCCGTTGATGGCGGCAATGACCGGTTTTTCGATGCGCTCGATACAAGTTATGGCCTCCTGATTGTGAAAGCCAAGCCACTGTTCTAATGTTCTTTCTTTCAATTCTTGAACGTCGGCACCGGAGATGAACGCTTTGTCCCCAGCCCCTGTGATGATCAGCACCTTAACACTATCGTCTCCGGCGAGTTCTTCTAAGATTGATTTCAGCAGCCTCACTGTGTCCATGTCAAGGGCATTATGTACCTTGGGACGGTTGAAGGTAATGACCGCGATCCCTTCATCTCTCTCAACTAACAATTTTGATTCCATGAGCATGTCCATTCTTGTTCAATATTTTCTGAAGGCATTTAGCCCTCTTTGCTTACCCTGACACTCTCCCAATGGGAGAGGAAATGATTATTAGGAAGAACCCACTCTATCTGGTGATTGGAGGGGAACAGATGACCATGCGTCCCTCGTGCCATGGGCATCAGGAAGACGCGATCCGTGGCCCGCGGAGGACGGCTCCCAGTTCTTTTTCGAGATGACTGAGAATGCGCTGGCGGATCTCAGCCACCTCCTCGTCTTTCAGGGTTCTATCCATGGATTGGTATGTCAGGGCAAAGGCAAGACTTTTTCGGCCTTTCTCAAGTTGGGGTCCCCGGTAAACATCAAAAAGTTCTATTTTCTGAAGCAGTTCTCCACCGGCTTCGCGTATCCCTCGGGCCACACGGGCAACGGGGGTGGCGGCGTCAACAACCACCGCAAGGTCTTCGAATATGGGGGGCTGGTTGGAGAGGCGAACCATGGGCTTAGCATGGCCCCAGTGACGCAGGAGCAAATCAAGGTTGAACTCTGCAACTACCACCGTCCGATCAGGAAGGTCAAAGGCATTGCTGACAGCGGGAACGAGTTCCCCCAGGTGCCCCAGCACACCCAGATCATTGCGGATCTGTGCGGCCCGGCCGGGATGAAGTGCGGAATGTGTACTCTTCTCCCAAGAGGCTCCCACCAAGCCTATTTGGTCCACTATTGTCTCCATCAGGCCTTTTATGTCGAAGAAATCCATCAAGAGCCCGTGTTGCGATGGCAGCCAGGTCCGAACATCGCGGGGTCCCACCATCAAGACCCCGAGGTGGAAGGGTTCCTCAGGAAGTCGCTCCCCGGGCCGAGGCCAGTATACGCTGCCGATCTCGAAGATTGCCACCCGTTCAAGGAACCGTAAGTTTTCACGCGCGGTGTGAATAAGACCCGGCAGAAGGGTGCGACGCAGGTGAGCCCTCTCTGCCGAAAGAGGATTGCGAATGGCTACATACTGTCGAGGGTCGGGCGCCGGGTTGCCGGGGATGAGACGGCTTTCGTCATTGATGTTGATGAGGGAATATGTGATGACCTCATCCAGGCCACACCCCACCAGGATGTCGCGCAGCGCCTCCCGGCCCTCCAGCTGGAGATTTCGCCTCTGGGGCGGCAGTTCGTCTCGCATGAGGGTGGAGGGCATGCGGTCGTATCCCCAGATGCGGCCGATTTCTTCCACAAGGTCCACAGGCCGCGCTACGTCCAGGCGATGCCCTGGGACTGCGATCCGGAGGGTTCCTTCCCCAATTTGCTCGACCTTGAACTCCAGGGATCGGAAGATGCGGATCGACTCTTGGACAGGAATATCCACGCCCAGGATCCGAGTTACCTCCCGGGATGACAACTCCAGGATAGTTGGTTCCCCCTTGCCCGGATAGATATCTCCCACTGATGGGTGGACTTTGCCTCCGGCCAGTTGGGCCATGAGATAAGCTGCCCGTGCTCCCGCGTTAATGGCCAGGTCAGGGTCGATACCCTTACCAAACCGCATTGAAGCCTCGCTGGGCAGTTTCAGCATCTGAGTTGTTCGCCGGATGTTGAGAAAGTTGAAATTGGCAGACTCCAGCAGGATATCGGTGGTTCCCTCAGTAACCTCGCTTTCCAGCCCGCCCATGACCCCGGCCACGGCCACAGCACCTCCCCCATCTGTGATGAGAAGCATTTCTTTATCCAGAAGACGCTCCGCCCCGTCCAGTGTCTGGATGGTTTCACCTGGCCGAGAGCGGCGAACGATGATAGCCGGTCTATCCCCCTCGGGCCGGGCACGAAGCTTCCGATAGTCGAATGCGTGAAGAGGCTGTCCCATCTCCAGCATAACGTAGTTGGTAATGTCCACTATGACGTTGATGGGACGCATGCCGTACATGATCAGGCGCCGCTGCATCCAGAATGGCGCGGGTCCTATTTTGACCCCCTCGATGAGAAATCCCGTATATCGCGAGCACAGATCGGGATCATCGATGGCCAGTTCGAGAAATGGGGTATTGACGGCGATCTCCCGGGGCGGATTCCGCTCCAGAACGTCCATTATGTCCCGCTTCAGAGGGCGGTCAAGCAGGGCTGCCAACTCCCTGGCAATGCCGTAAGCGCATTGGAGATGTCCGAATCCCCCTTTAATGTCGAACTCGAGCAGTGTGTCCCCCAGATAGTCCTGTAGAGGGACTCCCGCAGGCGCATCATCTGGCAGGTAAAGAATGCCCTCGTGGGCGTCGCTCAGGCCCAGTTCTCGCTCGGAGCAGACCATGCCGTGGGATGGGACGCCTCGAATAGTGGCCGGTTTCAGCACAGTGACAGGCCGGTTCTCGTCGTAAGGATCTATCAGCCGGGCTCCTTTCAGGGCGAGGGCAACCTTTAGGGGATGATCCAGGATCTGGCCTCGGTAAACAAGAGCGTTGGGCGCTCCGCAGACCACTGTGATGGGCTCCGGCTTACCGTAGTTGACCGTGGTCAGGCAGAGTCGGTCTGCGTTTGGATGGGGCCGCACCTCCACCATTTCCCCGATGATAACCTTATCGGGATCCCAGAACTCCCCGATGGCCTCGATGGATTCCACCTCGAGCCCGGCATTGGTCAGGCGCGATGCCAGGTGCTCCAGAGGCACATCTTCAATATCCACATATTCACCAAGCCAGCGCAAAGAAAATTTCATGGACTATGTCTCCCTATAATCCGAAATTATTTCAACAATATGTAATATTAATATAAATCGTCCGTTCTAATGGCCCTTACTTTCCAAGTATTTGTCAATATCCGTAATAAATAAAGCAAGCAAATCAGTAGGTGCCAAATTTTTATTTTTCCATACACCTGGTTTAAAACCTTCGCCTTTAGGCGAAAAGCTTTAGCGAGATTCAGTTTGTGGCATGATCGCTCATATGAGGTCATCCATGAGCGAGGAATACAAAAAAGGGCCGCATACAGTCTATGACATACAGTATCACTTGGTATGGGTGACGAAATATCGGCACATACATTGAGCAACAAGAAGAAGCGCTGCCCAAAGATTTTTTCAAGGTATCAGACGAGTAATCGGCTTTATCCGAAATGACCGACTTTCAGTCGTATAACAAATCTACCTGCTTCAGCAGGTAGTGGTTTAATTACATTATGCTAAATATACACTATAAAAGTAGGTATGTATCTAAGGACAACCAA
>CAZTAS010000298.1:0-6850 GCA_964611635.1 uncultured Thermodesulfobacteriota bacterium | reverse complement strand
TCATACCCCATAGTATATTATGTTACGCTTAATATGTCAAGTAAGTACTAGATCATTTTCGAGATCTACATCTTCAGTGATCCATGTAAACGTTCGAATTCCAGCAAAGTGATGAGCAAGCTCAAAAAATCGGTAGAATGGCACAGCAACTCTTGACAATTTTTCATCAAGAGAGGCATTTTTGTCCTTCTTTATCTCAAGGACAGCCTTCAAATATTCATCCCAAGAAATGACCTTATCCAAGTGATTTGCTATTTCTTCTAATTTTAATTTTTCGCGAATTAATTACAAAAATTGTTCACGGGTTGGCGAGGTGGATGCAGATCGATGAGACCTCTCTAAATTATCAACTTTACAATAATACTCTAGGCATGCTGCCAGGAGTTCGCTGCAATAAGAAAGGTCATGCTGAAGGGCGGATTCAAGATAATCTTTTGTATTTTCTTTATCTTTCACTTACCGGCCTCATCGAATAACATGCTAAACCAGCTGCTTAAGAAGATCAGTGGAGGCTGGCTAAAATGACCAACCATTTCTGGGTAACCCCTTTCCACTGGAAATTTTGATTAATTTATATCATAATTTTATAAAGTTGTAAATTGCAGAAATCGGTTGCGTGTGCAGATTGCGATTATAAACATGCCACCGATAATTGATGACCTAACATCAGAGGCCGTTCCGTCCTTGGATGGAGAATTCTCAAGGGGAAGCGAAGCGATAGCTTATAGAAGGCTGGGAAGATGGTTCGGTGCGGGACAGCCTCGGATTTCCTGGAAAACGAGAAGAGCTTCCACGCATCAAGAATTACTGAGGCCTATGGAATCTCAAATCCAACCTCGAAGTTGATTTTTCTTTTGATTTTGCAATAAGAGCCCCATAACATGTTGAATAACCGAGCAGCGCTCTACTTTCAACTGAATGTGGGATAGGTTTGTAATAATGCAAATAAGGCATCAAAAGGAAATATTCCAGGAGTGAGGATTTGCAAGAAATGTATATTAAAGATCCAAGGAATCAAGAAAGCGATCAAAATAAAAGTGGAGAACTGATATGCCCCCAAAAGACTTCAAGTGTGAACAATGTGGGAACTGCTGCTTAAATCTTTATGATGCTTTTGCGACATGTGCAACTGAAGAGGATATCCAACTCTGGAGGAAAGAAGGGAGAGAAGATATATTAGAATGGGTTGATCCCATATCAGTAGGCAGTGGTGAATTTGTATATGATATCTGGATTAGCCCAAAGACTGGAGAGGATGTCGAAAGATGCCCTTGGTTGAGAAAGGTATCTAAGAATAAGTATATTTGTGGAATTCATGATGTTAAACCGAAACATTGTAGAGAATATCCGCGATCAAAGAGGCATGCTGAAGAAACAGGGTGCAAGGGATTTGAAAAATAAATAAAGCAAGGATCAGGCCCAGCGTTTAAACCAGACACAACCTTGGAGGAGGGCGAACTGGAAGCACGGCTACTATTCTGCCGAGACAAGAGCCATGAGGTGGTATTTCATATTATCCGTCAGCCGGTTGCTACAAAAAAGCCGGGCCTCGTGGGTTCAATCTCTCATCCACCCAATATCAAGCTGCATTATAGTAATTGTTGACACATCTTTCAGAATGAAGATAGCATATGCTTGTCATTATTTTTCAGATGTTTCGATTATTACTGATTTATAGCACCTATACGTAACAAATGCTGTTTTTTCTACTGATTTTGGTGGGTCAGATGGGGTTTTCCTGCTTGATTTTCCTTTCTAAGGCAACCAGTCAGCGAGTTTTCAATTGGCTTTAAGTTTCTCAGGGGTAAGGCGATTCAGCAGGGGAAGCCATTTTTAAAGTGATCATGCCCTTTCGCTCGAGATTTAACGTTATCCACCTGTTTATTTCAATGATATCGGTGCGGCAATGAAACAGCAAATGGAATTTCCCTGCGCCCTCAAAGGAGCAGTTCCTGAGAGAGCGCAGGAAATGAATGGCTCACTAGTTCTGGGTCTGCATTGCGATGTTCCCATTGCCGATCTGAGTTATAACCGCGTTGTTGAAGTTGCCGATGCCGCCCTGGTTTTGCGTGGCGGAGTTGCCCTCGCTCCATGTGAGTTCGCCTGCACAGCCGTCGCAGGAACCCTGGTTGATAAGCGCAGTGTTGAGGTTCCCTTGGCCGTCCTGGTTCTGGAGAGCGTCATTAGCATAACCGTACTGGAAAATGGTGGCATCGTTGATGTTGTCGAACCCACCCTGATTTTGCACGGCTGTGTTGTCATCACCGAGCTGGGTGATCAGGGCGGTGTTCATGCTGTTTTCACCCTCGGTGGTTGCGTTCTGATTCTGCTCGGCGTAGTTGCCCGTGGATATTTCCTCAGGCGGACCGCATCCCTCGCAGCGTCCCTGCAAGATAGTGGCGTCGTTGGTGGCAAACTCCCCTGCCTGGTGCTGGTTCGCCACATTACCGGCACCAATCTGGATGATGCTTGCGTCGTTGTCCACGTAATAGCCGCCCTGCCACTGGTCGGCGGTGTTGCTGTAGCCCTTTTGGATGATAGAGGCGTAATTAAGGCTGTATGTGCCGTCCTGGCGCTGCGAGGCAATGTTGTCACTGCTGTAATACAGTGGGCCGTCGCACCAGTCGCACGAGCCCTGGCGTATCCATGCCTCGTTTGTGCTGTTCCCTCCGAACTGTTCTTGAGAGGCCTGGTTGTAATCACCATACTGGAAGACATAACCTGTGTTGTCAACGACGGGCCCGTAAGGGCCAACGTACTGATGCTGGTTTGCCTGGTTGTCTGCACCCAACTGGGTGATTTCCGCGTAGTTCGTGGCTTGTTCGCCCTCCTGGGTTTGAGTTGCTGTGTTGCCGTAGGTAGGTACCCCGAGCCCACCGTCTCCGCATGTTTCGCAGACGCCTTGCTCGATTCTGGCGCGGTTGTCGCTCCCAAGGCCGCTCTGCGACTGGTCCGCGCTGTTGTCATCTCCGGTCTGGATGATGCTGGCGTTATTGGTATTGTTGTCGGCAGCCGCATAGCCGCCCACTACCATCACCAGCGCCAAAGTCAGAAGTATACTCGCCAGCTTTTTCATGATCTAACTCCTCTCTTTGTGTTTGACTTTCATGGAAGGCATCATCCATGAAGCCTGGTTGTGGATCTTCACTCAGACTCAGCCGCCCCGTCGAATCCCATGGCATCCCGCCCACGTTGGTGTTATGGGCATCCTGGTCTACCTGTACGTAGTTGTCGCCACCGTATTGGATTATAGTGGACGAGTTTTCGCCAGGCGCCTGCGCCAGAGAAGCGCCTCCCAGCAGGAGTAAAAGCCCCATGACCAGAAATATGGATGCGGGTTTTTTCATAGGGGAACTCCTTTCTTCTCTTTAAAGCTCGGCTCAAGCGGCCCCGTCAATTCTGGGTCTGCGCAGCGGTGTTCCCATTGCCGATCTGAGTTATAACCGCGTTGTTCCAGTTGCCGATGCCGCCCTGGTTCTGCTCAGCATAGTTGCCCGTGGATATTTCCTCAGGCGGACCGCATCCCTCGCAGCGTCCCTGCAAGATAGTGGCGTCGTTGGTGGTAAACTCCCCTGCCTGGTGCTGGTTCGCCTCATTACCGGCACCAATCTGGATGATGCTTGCGTCGTTGTCCACATGCCAGCCGCCCTGCCACTGATCGGCGGTGTTGCTGTAGCCCTTTTGAATGATAGAGGCGTAATTAAGGTTGTATGTGCCGTCCTGGCGCTGCGTGGCAGTGTTGTAATAGCTGTAATACAGTGGGCCGCCGCACCAGTCGCACGAGCCCTGGCGTATCCATGCCTCGTTTACGCTGTTCCCTCCGAACTGTTCTTGGCCAGCTATGTTGCCCTCGCCATACTGGAAGATATAACCTGTGTTGTCAACGACGGGCCCGTAGGGGCCAACGTACTGATTCTGGTTTGCCTGGTTGTCTGCACCCAACTGGGTGATTTCCGCGTAGTTCGTGGCTTGTTCGCCCTCCTGGGTTTGAGTTGCTGTGTTGCCGTAGGTAGGTACCCCGAGCCCACCGTCTCCGCATGTTTCGCAGACGCCTTGCTCGATTCTGGCGCGGTTGTCGCTCCCAAGGCCGCTCTGCGACTGGTCCGCGCTGTTGTCATCTCCGTACTGGATGATGCTGGCGTTATTGGTATTGTTGTCGGCAGCCGCATAGCCGCCCGCCGCCATCACCAGCACCAATGCCAGAAGTATACTCGCCAGCTTCCTCATGATCTCACTCCTCCCTTGTTTAGGTTTCATGGACGGCATCATCCATGAAAGCAGGTTGTGGTTTCTTACTAACACCCAGCCGACTCTTAGAATCCCATCACATCCCCCCTTTCTCTGCTTCAGGGACTTTGTGCCTTCCCTGAAGGAGTTCCGCTAATAACCAAACTGAGTAATCGAGATGACGAAGTTGTTCCCGTAAAGAGTCTGACCGTACTGGTTTCCGTTGCCGTTCTGCTGCAGGGAAACGTTATTATCATTCCCATGGAGCTGGAGAGAAATGTAATTGCTGTTTCCATTCTGATTCAGGGAACTGGAATTCCCGTTTCCGTACTGGCCCAGCAGCGTGGAGTTCTCCACGCCGTATTGGCCGATACTGGCTTGATTCAGTTCTCCCTCCTGCATGACGTCCGCGCCGTTCGCGCTTCCATCCTGGACGGTTGCAGCGCTGTTCAGGGCACCGTTCTGCCAGAGCGAGGCGCGGTTGGCTTCGCCGAACTGCTGAATTTCGGCAAACTGCTCGGACCCGGACTGCCATATCTCATCGGCCACATCCAGGTCTCCGTCCTGACTCACGTCCGCGACGTTAAGGTCTCCCTCCTGGCTTATGATGGCGACGTTCCAGTCGCCGACCTGGGTTATGCTGGCGTGCTGGCCGGACAAGGCTGTTGAACAGGACAAGAAAAGCAGCACAGAGACAACCAGATTCATGGAGAGCGATCTCAAATTTGTACCTCCCGCGAGGAAAGTTCAGGACTCCACCCCAAACAGCACAGGGGTCGCGTGGGTTACGGTTTTGCGTTTATAAGGCCGCACGCAGGTCATTGAAACAGAGAATCTTCCGCGACAAGCCTCCCCTGCCGGTAAACCTTGAGCTGAAGGGACAGGGAATCGCCCGGAGACAAGCCCAGACTCAGATGGGAAACCACCCGGGGATCTCCTTTCTTGAGGTAAACGCGCCCGCTCTGGGAGGAGTTGGACCTTCCGGCGCCACCGGATTTTGCAGCGGTCAGGGCGTACCTGACGTAGCCGTCCTCGGGGGCCTGGCAAAACGCTTCAATCTTCAGCGTATTATTCTCCAGCCTGGCGCTTATCCAGGCCCTGTAATCGTCCGCGTTTGCGGAGACGCCGGGGATCAGGATGCCGTCCGCAAGCACGAACACAGCCATGAGTTTTACGATCCACCTGATCATGCTTGTATCAGTCCGCATCGGCCGGATGCCCTCCCAGATCAGTCGTCCCTAAGATGGTTATGCCTCCGCCTGTCGGCGTACCGTTCTTCATCATCTCCTGTGCCCGGATTATTACTCATCATCATGATTCTCCGTTTTTTCTCTGCAAGATAATTCTGTATCACCGGTGAGTTTATGTCTTCCGGGTTTTTCAGTATCCAGTTTTTGTCCACAATGCCCTCGATAATGAGGCTCAGAACCGCTTTTTCGATGGCTTCCAGGACGCACAACTGGGGCGGTTCGTTTGTCGTGAAGCCCGTCTCCACCTCAAGGAGCCTCTTGAAACTCACAAACCTGAAAAGGCTCACGTCCACCTGCTGGGACAGGATGGACTTGGATGTCGTAACGGCCTTGACTATCTCCCCATGGGCGACGTCCACGGCCCTCAAATAGATCGTTACCTGGTCCTTTCTGTATTCAGTTGAACCGCCGGCCCCGAAATATTTGGCGCCCAGCCCTCCGGTCAGGACGTTGGTTTCATAGGCCACAATCCCTCCTTGAAGCAAAATGGGCGCGTCGAGCAGGCTGGGAAAGTTTTTTTTGTCGTTACCATTACCACCATTGGAATTGTTTTTTGCGCGAACAATCTTTCTTTCGGTCAGCAGATCAGAGAGCCCCTCTCGTTCCACCGGGATAAACCATCTGGAGTCTTTGAGGGCTTGAATTAGCATTGAGGCCGCGCCCTGGGTGACAGCGGTGGAAAAAGAAGTAACATTGGGAATAGGCTTGTACTGGCCGGTCTGGTCCCTGAAACTGTAGACGGCAACCACAATCTTTCCCTTGGGCTCGGGAAGGGCAAGCAAGTCCTTCTGAGTGGCGGTGAGATAGCCCAGAGTCGCCTCGCTCCTGGGAGTTCTAACCGGGGTAGTGCAGCCGATGGAAAAGAATATCGCCAGTCCGGTTACTATGGACAGAATCCTTTGTGCCTTCCTCATTGCTGTATCCTTCCTTTGCGTTATCCTGCTTCCTGCCGTCGTGCTGAATTGCTTATCCGGTTAAACAGACTTTTCCGCCTCATATCTATCTGCTTTGCAGCCTATCCCTTCGAGCTCTCCAGCAGGCTGCCTCTCGCGAATCATTGCCTGACTCACTAATAGTAATATGGCACGGTTATAATGGTTGAATTGCCCGTGGAATTGTCGAAAATGTTCACGGTTATACCCTCGCCTTCGGAGGTAACTATATCAATGACATAATCCCCGAACTGATAATGGCCTCCCTCCAGAGACTCGCCATAACCGCCGAAAGCCTCTTCCACTATCTGGGACGCCAGCATGCTCAATATCCGCCGGTTCAGGCTCTGTTCAAAATCCTCCAGCGGGTCTCTCGTGGTTTTCGGGCCTTTGAATTTGTTCTGCGAATCAGCCTGATATATCATCCAGTTGCTATTCAGC
>CAZTAS010000297.1:0-6968 GCA_964611635.1 uncultured Thermodesulfobacteriota bacterium | reverse complement strand
ATCGTCGAGCTTCTCTTCTCTGATCTCCCCTGTCGTCAAATCAACAAACCCAATTTTTCCCATATACCCGGCGGTCATTGTACACTCCTTTCGTTACTTGTGCCTTTTAAGAATCTTTCCTTTGCCACGCAAAACATAGAGGATTTTGCCTTCTGGGTCAATAAAGAGGACGGCGCATGATATTGAAGTCGCAGATGCTGCGTCAATTAGGAGCAAGCGTTGGTCTTATTCCAAGGCATGAAGTCTCTTTTCTTTTTCGACTCTTTCGCGAAGCCACATCGCCATAAGCTGGGTGTGAGGAACGCCTTTCTTGCGGGCGAGTCGCTTAATCATTGAGAGATCAAATGGGTCCATGCGGAGGGAGACCGGCTGACGGGCAGGACGGGGAACCCTGAACGGTTCTGCATCATTGAGCAATTCCTGAATCTGCTCAGGACGCTCACGCGAAATCTCCGTGTCCCACCAGACCGCCTCTTCTTTGAGGTCGTCTCTTGTCTTTTTGAGAAGTTTGCTCATCTTTTTACCCTCTTAAAAATAGGCCTTTTGGGTGGTATTTGACATGGGAAAGGCTGTTACACAGCGCCATACTCCGTATTGGGGATAAGGGGCCACGATAAGTTCAATACAGGTTCCAGAGGCGTCTGTCCCCCACAGCCAGTATCGATATTCCGCGGATTTTCCATGTTTTTTCTTCTTCTTAACGGCCAGAGTCGGAAATGGCCCTTCGCCGTAATACACCTCTTCCACCTGCTCGGGGCTCAAACCATGTTTGGCAATATGATTGATGTTGTCTTCGTCCCAATCAGGCACAAGACTTTTGTCGGGTTTAATCATAAGGGAAATTTAGCGTAATTATTTGATTACGTCAAGCCCCTCTCTGAGCATTTGCACCAATCTCTTTTTCCAAAAAAAATATCAAAAAGCACAATCCTGGAAAAAGGTTCTTGGATTTTGACCTTATCTGTCAAGACCATATGTTACATTTCACAAAACTGAGAATCCAATATCCGGCATCAAAAAACCAACTGCATTTTTATTGACTTAAGCTGTTATTCCTTGTAACCCGTATTCCGCAAAATTGCCTTCTGACCTTGTAAGTGTCTGGAATCATTATGTGCTGTTCGCTCATATTTATGGGCTACAATTTCCAGTAGATTGGAAACATATTGCTATTTCAATATGTTACAAATCTCCTTTGCGGAATACGGGTTGTAAAGGGTCTCAGGTAATATTGCTGCTTAAATACTCTTCTTTCAACCCAAAGAGGGAAAGAGGATTGAAAATGTTTCTTGGGCGACCAGAAACCCCGTTACTCCGAAGAGATGGAGAGCGGGGTTTTTTATTTTGTGGCCCGAAAAATGCGTGGTGAAGAATATCGGGTCAGGGGTGGTCCCCCACATCATATGTTGCCGAGAAACAAAGCATCAACTTGGCCCCAATGAATGGTTTGGCATGGGTGGTAGCGCCTCCGCCTCCTTCCTTCAAGACCAATACCATACAAGTGTTGGTTCCTTTTCAGTTGACCCACAAGCCGACTTTCTCTATAGTCACCCCGGAAAAAAGCAGTTTCTTATCAAGTCAGGAAAAAGACACGAACATGAGAGGTATGTTGATATGTGGAAGCTGTTTGTATGGGGGATCATATACCTGATTTCAGGGGCGGTATGGGCATCGGTAACGACGGCTGCTGATTATCCTGTTCATGCCGACTGGATGAAGAGCCTCGACGACACCGTGCCGATCACTCAAATCAGCATACCCGGCACTCCGGGGGGATCGGCTTTCCCCAAGAACTGAATTTCGCCATTTATGGGGACCTGGAAGTGGGAGGGCACGACGGCAGTTCCGCCCCGTGCAAGGGTATCGTGATCGGACAGGGTCACGTGGGCGCCTATAACAACTGGTGGATCGGCGGGAAAAACGCATATATGAACGAGTTGAATGGCCAGTATTGGCTGGAACGCCCCCCGGTGGACGGGCATTGCGGCGGGCTCGTGCTCATTTCCACCCACGAATCCGACACGTTTCCGCTGGAACTCAGGATGTGCCTGGCGTCCCAAAGCAAAGAACCTCCTTACTATCCCAGGCACAGGTGATGGGGATAAGGGGCACGATCCCTTATCCGCCAATGAATGATTCCCGTTTCTCATAGCCTGGTGGCTGTTCTTACCGGTTCTCTTGATAAGGACAACCCTTCTCCTATTTCCCTTGATGTAGCTGTCTCCCATTTAAATAAAGGAGGCTTCTCTACGGCAACGAAATCCAAATTCCATATGTAGCAAGATCCGACTTTACGGTGTATCATATGAGCGCGAACTCGTAAGACCCGCTATTGAGAGATGATTCAGGCAAGATATCCATCATCAGTGAATCAGGCGCTATCTTACGAGCCCCCGTTCCATATGAATTCACGAGATATGAAAGGAGCTATAAGATGATGACAGCAAAGCACATTCGCAGGTACTTCATCCTCCCCTGTATGGGTCTGCTGGCCATGTTTGTCTTCTACGCTGGTATGGCTGAAGGAGCTCATTGTGATTATGACACGCCTCGTTGCCATGCGGCAACCATCGGATATTGCGTGTATTGGAAGACGCCTTGGCTGATCTACTGGCCGGACGATCCTACAAAAATGCGCATCTATTTCGAGGTCCATACCAGTGTAGACGATAATGACGATCACCGGACGGTGGAGGTTTCGGGCGCCCATGTAAGCGTCAGTTGTGACAAAATTGACGTTCACGGCGGTTATGACAGCAGAGTATGTCATGCCGATGTGACCGGCCTTACTCCAGGCAAAAAATACGACTTTACGGTCAAGGCCAGGAGGACATGGGCCGACAACTGGAGGTGTTTTGATGGCTTTTTCTATGCAGCTCCGCCTAAAGATGCCTCGACGCTGGAATTCTACGGCTTTGGCGATAACAAGTATATCGAGAAGAGCAACAGCAACACGGACAACATTGCCAGCGTTATAGACAGGATCAACAAAGACGGTGGGAAGAAAACCATGATCATTGATACCGGGGATCTGGTGTATAAAGGGGGTGAAGATCGCGGTTGGAGCGATGACAGGTGGGATCAGTTTTTTAAGATTAAACACATGCCCTACTTCCTGGCATCGATGCCGATGCTGACGGCAATGGGCAATCATGATTTCCAGACCGAACACGGAGGTTACAGCAGCGGCAATGCCAGCATCTATTATCGGTATTTCCCTTACTCCCACGCACCTGATGGGGGCGTAAAGGATGCTTACTATTGGCTTGGCTACGGCCCGGCGCTTTTTTGGTCCCTCGATACCTGGCCCGCCGACAGCTACTGTGGGAAATGTGATAACTTGAAAGATACCTCAGGGCAATACCGGTGGTTTGAACAAACATTGCAAGAGGCAGAAACGGATCACCGGCAATGGAAGATTGTGTTCATGCATTCCCCTCCATACAGTCCCGGTGACTGCAACCAGGCCGATGCGCAAAAATATTTCGTGCCCCTTTTTGAAAAATACGGCGTGGACATTGTCCTGACAGGCCATGAGCATTACTATTCCCGAACACCGATTGATGAGAACATTTCTGGAGATACAATACCCTATCTGGTCCTCGGGGGAGGTGGTGCGGGATTATCCGATATCAGTCATCCGGATCCCGATCGATTCGTTGCAAAGAAGGAACACCATTTCGCCTACTTCCAGATCGATCATGACCAGTTGCATGTCGAGGTAAAGAATGACAGTGGTGATAAGATAGACGAGTTCTACGTGGATAGAAACCCGGTTGCCAAGTTCGAGGCCGACTCCACGAAAGGGCCGCCTCCGCTTACCGTCAACTTTACAGATAAGTCCACAGGCCATAGGTACCAGTATGATTGGGATTTTGGCGACGGCAGTGAGCATTCTCAAGAAAGGAATCCCATCTATACCTATACGGTAGGGGGTATGTATACTGTTAAGCTCACCATAAGCAGCGCTTTTAACAGTTCTACTCACACTGCGACCATACACGTCGGCCCTATCGCCGATTTTGATGCCGATCCAAAAGAAGGCCAATTGCCGCTCAGCGTTGCTTTCTACGATGAATCAAAGGGTGATGTACTGACGTACCTCTGGGACTTTGGTGACGGCACTACCTCCTCAGAGCCACAACCTGTGCACGAATACAATGACAACGGAAAATTCTCTGTTAAGCTTACTGTGAAAGGTCGAACAACATCCGATACCCAGACGAAGCAGGACCTCATAAAGGTCGAACCTTACGCGGATTTTGATGCCGACCGATCGGGATGCATTTTAAGAAGCTGCTATGGCGTCTGTACCGTCAATTTCACGGACCAGTCCCGGGGTGATGGCTTGACTTATCATTGGGACTTTGGCGACGGCACCACCTCAACGGAGCCTAGTCCATCACACAGTTTTGGCGCAAATTATTCTGGTGATGAGGAGAGTTACAAGGTACGGCTTGTCGTCACTGATGTCAAAGGGCTTACCGATTCAAAAGTAGGTTATGTTTTGGTTGAGTGCAATCCTTTTCCTAGCCACCGCTGAGAAGGATCAAATCCTGGGTCTGAAAGGAGGCTTAGAAGAATGACAAGGAAATCGACGATAACACGGATGGGCCTCGCGACACCTGATGGGTTGACCAGGTGGGAGTAAATGTGACGCTGTGGCGTTAAGAGCCGCTACTGGGTAGTTCGGTCGTATCGTCCCGTATTTCGCAAGTGTCTCTACGGACTGCCCGAGCGTACTGGCTACCTCAAGGATTTTCCTTCACCCAATCGGTGAACGGATTTTGTCTACGGAGCCCCAAATAGCAGGGCTTCCCCAAATATACTTGCGAAATTCAGGATCATGCGTTGAAAGGAGGAAGTTTATGAAAAAAGTTATAATGCTTCTGGTGCTTCTTATGGTGTTTTCAGCCTCTTTCGCCCTTGCCGGGGAGTTGGGCAATCCGGCCATGCTCATCAAAAAGGGAGAGTTCGGCGTGGGTTTTCAGTGGAATTCCATGTTCAAACAGAGTTTTGAGGACTATGACTTGAAGCGGACCTACTCAGATGGCACTGCGGATACTGGCAGGAAGGGAGCTGATTTCGAAAATGATCAGTATTATATGGCCACGATTACCTATGGGATAATTGACCAGATCAATGTGTTTGCCAAACTGGGAATGGTGGATGGCGGCAAGTGGCTCGATTACGAGCCTGGGAACAACTGGAAGGGAGACCTAGAGAGCAA
Source organism: uncultured Thermodesulfobacteriota bacterium (assembly GCA_964611635.1). Lineage (GTDB taxonomy): Bacteria > Desulfobacterota > JAFDED01 > JAFDED01 > JAFDED01 > JAFDED01. Next base: position 1,738 of record CAZTAS010000297.1, on the reverse strand, counting down.
TTTCGTTTGGGCCATTGGTGCCAAGGGGAAGGTGTATGAATTTGCCAACGGCCTCGGTTTCGGCCTTGCTGCCCAATACCTGCGTTACGACAACCGCAAGGTCAAGAACTGGCGGTCACTGGATAGCGGTGAGACGGCCGCGGATCTTGGTTGGTCAACGGACGACGAATTCGATTACTGGGAACTTGATGTCATTGCCAATGCCTACTGGACCATCGGCCGCTTTACCCCCTATGTAGGGGCAGGCTACACATATTACGACGTCAATTTCAGCGGGAAATGGACTCACGAAATCTCCCATTACGGCTGGATCAACTATGACGCATCATTCAGTAATGAAAATAAGTTTACAGCCCTTGTCGGCGTGGACTTGGATCTGGGCATGAATTTCAAGGCCAATGTTCAGGGAACCTTTGTGAGCAGTACGGCGCTGACTATCGGTGTCAGTTACTGTTTTTGAGAGTTTCCAGGTATGCGAAAAAATGGGAGTAAAAAATGAGGAAAATGATATTTATCTTGTCACTCTGGTTGCGTTGTGTTGACGAAGCGACAAGTGAAACGGGGTTCTATTAGTGTCGCCTCAAAACGAACTCGTCTGTTTGTAGCAGCTGTTAGGTTTGCCTCAGTCCCGCCATCATCCATTGACCGGAAAATACCTATCCAGCTGGTATCGAATAACACTTTAGCTTCGAAAACCTGACCAGCATGGCAGATAGCTGCAATTTTAGGCGGTGCTGAAAGCCTATTGAACACAAGAAGCTTGATCGGCCTTATGATGATTCTGCAATCGCTGATATCGATCAGAAACGTTATCGGCATCGTTTTAATCAAAGTATTCCAATCAAACGGTTTACAGTCTACCTAACTCTGTGGTAATTTAGGCGCGGAACCGGCTCATCGTCGAGTCCTGCCTTTTGCAATTATCCCTCATGCAGTGTGGATTTTCTTCGTACCATTTTAAGAAAGAATCTCCCTGATTTTTGAAAGGATACCGCCATATGGATGAAAAAACGTTAAGGGAATACTTTCGCCTTTATAGTGAAGGCGATTATGAACGGGCCGTCAGCCATATCTGCGCAGAAGGTGCCTACTTCTGGAATACACAGACAGAGATCGTCGGAAGGCAAAAAATAGTCGATTGGCTATATGCCAGCCACCGGGACTATTTGGAAAAGCTCACGCCGATTAACATCTTGTTGGAACCTGACCGTTGCGCGGTTGAATTGGACCAAGAGTTTTATGCTCTTGAAGATATTTCAAACTTTCGCATCAAGCCTCTGAAGAAAAATGAGGTTTTGAAGACCAGGGGAATCTCTCAGTTTTTTCTTTTCGATCATGGAAAGGCAACGGCAATAAAAGAATATGTCCTCCTATATAAGTGCAATCCTAATCTTTTCAAACCTGTGGGGTTGAGGGATGAATAATGAAGAGAGATGATGTCAAAAGGCTTTTTGAAGATTACTTCAGGATCTACGACTCAGGCGATTATCGGACAGCGCTTAACAAATATTATACCGACGACGCGGTTTTCGAGAACACGCGGGTCGAGGTTAAGGGCAGGGATAACATAATAGAGTGGTTCGCAGAAAGCCATGCCCTGGGCTACACCGAAAATCTGATCGCCACCAATACTGTGATTGCTGAAAACGGCATCGCAGTTGAACTTGAGCAGGAGTTTACGGGTCTTAACCCATCTTTCCGGTTCCCAGGAATACATTGGTCCATATTTCAATGGGTT
>CAZTAS010000296.1:0-6973 GCA_964611635.1 uncultured Thermodesulfobacteriota bacterium | reverse complement strand
CTGAAAACAGCATAGAGCAGGAGCAGATGAAAAACCGCGCCAACAAAGGGAGTAGTGCGCCCAAAAACATGAACATTGTATCAATAATAGCTTTCTGAACTGAAAATCATACCCAATCAAACTTAAAAAACCTTTTTCTGATCGTATCAGAGGTATAGAGATTACCACTTGCATCAAAAATCTGTGGTTTCCGGATGGACACTAATATAGTATTCCCTGCTTTTCGTAGCTTTTTAATAAGTGACCCTTTTTGATTGTTACTTAGCTGAGGTATTGATTCACCTATAATTTCATGGTATTCGCCGAATAATTTTGATAAATATGATTCTATCCATCCACGATAAAAGGGATCAATTCCTTCCATAAAAGTTTCGACCATTTCTCTTTGCGCATGTAATGGGACATCTAATATTGGAATTAATGTGAATGGTAATATTTTCGTGGGATATGCCGTGATTAGCCGATATATACTGGGATATCGGATAGTTATTAAAAGCAAATGGAACAGTTGTGACTTGCGCGATTGAGGAATTGATTTTAAAAAAACGGAGGTTGGACAACTGAAATTGGAATAGAAAAAGGACATCAAATAATAATGTAACATAGCGAAAATAATATCAAAAAAAAGGAAGTCAGAATAAAAGATGGTTCTCACTTGAGACCTATAAGTGGAAATTAAATTAAATGAGAAATTGGAAATTCCCACTATTCATAATATGTGGGAATTATTATTTATATTGAAATAATGAGCCATTCCGAGTTTCCACTTAGATCAAAGTAAGTGGAAACTCTTTTTCTTTCCCAAAAGGCTAATAATACAAAAAAATTAGACAAGCAAAAAATATGACATTGCTTTTTGCGCGGATTTTTATTGAAAAATAAAACCCGTCGTGCCAAAATTCCGGGCCGCGTGATCGCCAGAAGCTCTTATGGGCTTACTTTATGGGCAGGGGGGCCTCCCGGATCTCACACCGCCCAGCGGAGAGCTAATAATAATAGATAAACATTTTAAAAAAATTACTTGACAAAAAAAAAGACATGATATATATATACTCAAGGAGGTATGTAAGTTTTGCGACCGAATCGAGTATACGCCAATAGAGAAATATCGAAAATAATGAACATTTCCCCGCGACGCATTATTGGTTTAACAGAAAAAGGAATTGTTTCGCCATTAAGAGAATCAGCTGGAGCTGGATACAAAAGACTATATGATTATGAATCCCTCATGGAATTATCGCTTTATAAACGCTTATTGCTGCTTGGACAGGGCATTATTTCCATAAAAAAATTGTTGGATGAGCTGCGATCAAAAGAATTGATAAAACAATGGACCAGAAAATTTCATTGGCATGAAAGCAAATATATTCAAAGAAAATATACAGAGTATCTTGAAAAAAATCAAACAATTTCACGATTTAAACCTCTTTCATTTGATGATTGGTTTAAAAGGCTTGAACCTGAGGAAAAGGATGACATCATTTACTTGCTACCTGAACGGGATCGAAGTGTCAATGGTTATCTTAACTGCTATCTTGATGGCTCCGGGAAATGGAGTTGCTTCATTAGCCGCAATCCTTCGAGATTAAATACCAAAGAAGAGCACTTAGCCGATCGTAAATCTATATTTTCTATTGGCACAAATTTGTTCGAAATAAAAAATGATATTGATCAGAGAATAAGCACGTATGAAGAAGAGAAAATATTATGAATAATTGGATCGAGATTTTCCGCGCAGGGGAATATCCCCAGGGAATCATTACAGAAGAGGACCTTGACGCGGTGGTTAAGGATTACAAGCCGGAGATTCACGAGGCTCCAATGGTAGTGGGCCATCCTGAACTTAACAAACCCGCGTTCGGCTGGGTAGAATTCTTGAAGCGGGATGGTAAAATCCTGCTGGCTAAGTTCAAGGATGTAGTTCCGGCTTTTGCGGATATAGTTAAGCAGGGGCTGTTCAAGAAACGAAGTGCATCGTTCATCATGCCTTATGCAAGCCCTACCGGGCGATGGTATCTGAGGCACGTCGGTTTTTTGGGAGCTGCTCCGCCGGAGATCAAAGGATTGAAGGACGTCAGGTTTACCGCCAACCGGTACACCATTGACGTAGAATTCACGCAAGAAGAGTCTTTTGAGAAACTCGTTGAGAAATACCAGGCGGAGAAAAAACTATCCATAGGCAGGGCCATTAGCTTCGCGGCCAAGGAGCACCCGGAGGCCCATGCTGAGTATATCCAACGAGTGAACCAAAAAAGCTGAACGCGTAACTCGGCAGATATGCCAGGAGGTAAGACTAAATGATTTCGAAAAAACAAAATTTTGAGGACGTGGTGAAAGAGCATAACGCCTGGAAGGCCCGGCGGGATGAATTGTTGCCACGTGTCAAAGAGGCGCGAGATGCGGTTCTCGAAGCCCAGGCCGATCAACTGGAGAATCGGGGTGATCTAAAAGCCCTGGGGGTCTCCCAGCGAAAACTGACTGACCTGGAGCAAAAATTTTCGGCTTGCGAGCGCAAAATGTCCGAATCGCGTACCCGGCTTGAGAAGATAGCCCGCGAGGAATTGAAAGGGGAAATAGCTCAGATTGAAAAGCAGGAGATCGCCCTCCAGGGTGAGCAAGAGCGTCTTGTGAAACAAATCGCCCGCCACCTGGCGCAGGCGCAGGTCCTTGCAGAGTGCTGCGTCAATGCGACAGTTTTCACCACCATGCTGGAAGAAATGAATTATAAAAGTCCACTGCTTCCACGGGCATCTGGCAACTTGGTCGAAATCCACAGGAATGCTTTCACTGAGGCCATTAATTTGGAGCGCGTGAATAATGCAACGCCGGATTATAAAGGGCAAGAACAGCGGTTGTTCGTGCTTCGAATAATGACTGACAATGTGGGTATTTTTGAGACCGAGATCGATTCTCGCATTATCAAGGCCATTGGAAGACCAGAGGAGCCAGAAGAGGCGCGTCCCCAGCCCATTTTTGTGTATAGGGGATAAGAAAAGGCATTTTTTTGTATTTCTTGAATACTCAACGACGTATATAAGATCTTAAGAATCTTAAAGATATATAAGAACTTAAGTGTCTTCAAGATATAAAAATTGAAAGGATAATGGGATGCTTCTAAAACTCAAAAGCAAAATCATTGAAAAATATCACAATCAGCGGAGATTCGCCCTTGACTGCCGGAAAAAAGATGATTGGATATCGCGTATTATTCATAGCACGTGAGGGATCAGCGCGGCAGAAAAAGAGATGATTCGAGAAAAATTGGACATCCCCATTGAGGAAATTGATAGCTATTTTGAGCATTCTTTTGAATGTCCCGCACAGAACAAAATTCTCATGAGATCTCCCAAAATAATAAGGCTCGTCAACCCGTTCATGGCGTTGATAAAGTGCCCGATTTGCAGATATCAATACCCAACCATAATAAGACCTTTCAAAAGAGATGAAAGGATAGAGCGATGGGAGAAGGATGTTATTAAAGGGATAGTTCTGGACAGCAAACAGGGGAGCGAAGAGGAAGCGCAAATCCTCTGCCTTGATTGCTTTAATAGCGAAAACAAAAAATGCGCTATTCCCCGGTCTCACATTCTTTTCCTTATTACTCAAGAAATTCTGGAACATGGAGATTTCATTGTCTGCGATCAGTGCGGGTCAAGTTTGAACAAGGCGAGAGAATGAATACTCAATCCGAAAATAGCGAAATTCCAAAGAAGTTTACAGCCAAAGAACTGGCCAAAATGAAGCTGCCAGGATTTCCCCAAACAAAAATGGGATTTATGAAAAAAGCTTCTAAAGAAGGCTGGCCATTCTCAAATCGTTCTGCAAGAGGTGGTGGAAGGGAATATATTTTTAATACTCTTCCCAAAAATCTCAAGATCGCAATCATAAAGAAAAATCCAAATCTATTTGGCACGATGATTACATTAGACAGCGCTCCTCCTGTTATTCCCGGCACTCCCCAAAATGGCGATTCTGACAGCTTGTGGAGCTATTATGCCTCTCGTCCGGAAAAAGAGAAGAAAATAGCTGAAAAACGCCTATTAGCTTTGAATCAGGTTTTTGATCTAAAAAGCAACGATATATCAAAGATGGATAGTATTCTTCTTGTAGCCGAAGAAATAAAGGTCTCGCAGTCATCAATCTATAATTGGTTCGGGGCGGTGAAGGACTTCGATAGATCAAATTGGCTCCCCGCGCTAATGCCCAAATGGAAAGGATGCCAGATCAAAGCCGAATGCTCAATTGAAGCATGGAAGCTCTTCGGGGATGATTATCTTCGCCCTGAAAAACCGTCTATTGCAGCCTGTTATCGTCGCTTAAAACGAATCGCCAGAGGAAAAAATTGGAAGATCCCCTCCTTGAAATATTTTATGAGAAGGCGGTTGAGAGAGCTTAGCCGTGAGGAAATCACTCTAGCGAGGGAAGGAAAGAAGGCTCTCGATCAAATGTACCCGGCCCAGGAGCGGGATAAGAGCGGTTTACATGCCCTCGAATGCGTGAATGCGGACGGGCATAAATTCGATGTCTTTATCAAATGGCCGGATGGAAACATAGTTAGGCCAGTTGGGATTTTTTTCCAGGATATCTACAGCGGGAAGATTTTGAGCTCGCGGGTGGATCCAACCGAGAATAAGGATTTAATCAGATTATCTTTCGCGGATATGGTCGAAAATTACGGAATTCCCAAGGAAATCTTTCTTGATAATTCCAGGAGCTTCGCTTCGAAATGGCTCACAGGCGGTACAAAAAATCGTTATCGTTTCAAAATTAAACCAGAAGATCCTACCGGGATTATGGTTTATTTGGGCTGCAAAATTCACTGGACAATACCTTACAGGGGACAAAGTAAGCCGATCGAGCGAGCGTTTCGGGATTTTGTCGAAAACATTTCAAAACACCCAGCCTTCGCGGGTGCATACACTGGCAGTAATCCAAATGCAAAGCCCGGAAATTATGGCAGCAAAGCCATTGATTTAAAAATCTTTATGGAAGTCCTCGACTCCGAGATCAAGGCACATAATGCCCAGGAGGGCAGGCGTTCCCCGGTATGTAACGGGCTTTCATTTAATGCTGTCTTTAACGAGTCCTACGCGCGGGTCAAAATTAGCAAGATTACGGAAGAGCAAAGAGGGCTTTTGCTCCTGCCTGTGGAACGGGCCAGGACTGCCCGATATGATGGATCGATTGCCCTGGCCGGGAACCGTTACTGGGATGAAAAATTGAGTTCATACAGCGGCCAAGAGCTGTTTGTAAGGCTTGATCCGCAGGATCTCCATGTTGGGATATTTGTCTATAATAAGGATAACCGCTTTATCTGTACCGCTAATTGTATCGATCCGGTGGGATTCAAGGACAGCCAGGCAGCTAAAGAGCACGCAAGGTGCAAACGGCAATTCATCAAGACAACAAAGCTTCAGCTTGAAAGTAAAAGACGGATGGATGCCTCGCGGGCCGCGGCGATGCTGCCTCAAGGGGAAGCCGCGGAGATCCCTTCTTCCAAGGTTGTAAAGGGATTCTTCAAAGAGAATATCAAAGCGAAAAAAGAGCAAAAAGAAGCGGATGACTTGAATTTTGAAAAAGCAATGCAACAAGCAACATTTGATGACCTGGAAGAGATCAGGCACAAATTCCCAAACCGATCGCAGGAATTTAAAGCTTCACAATTCTAAAAACATGGGGGCCTATTATGAAGGAAATAGAAAGAAAACCAAGGAATTTCCCTAAATTTGTCGAGACTCCCACGGCCTGCAAAATCCATGCGGTCCTCAAATATGTGAGCAGCCTTTGTGATATTGCCGTTATCTATGGAGGAGCGGGAGTAGGGAAAACTTGTGCTCTGGAAGAATATGCCGAAAATCAACCCGATTGCTGGATCATCACCATGAGCCCGGCCACGGCCAGCGTGGCCGCAGCCCTGGAAGAGATCGCCTTGACTATCGGGCTTAGGGGCTTCCCAGGAAGGACTTCCCGGCTGCAAAGAGAAATCATAAAGCGATTAAAAAATTCGAAGGGAATTTTAATTGTCGATGAAGCCCAGCATTTATTTATAAACACACTGGAATCGCTCCGAGCCATTCATGATGCAACCGAAATTAGCCTTGTTCTCAGCGGGAATGAATCTGTTTATTCCAGGCTTACGGCGGGAAGCACGCGCATGGCAATGTTTGCCCAGCTTTTTTCGAGAATCGGAAAGCGCCTTCATCTTTCAGAGAGTCTTCCAGGTGATGGAACCGCATTGGCTAAAAATTTTGGGTTGACGGGCGAAAAAGAAATAAAATTTATCGAAGAAATCGCCAGGAATCCGGGAGCACTGAGGATGGTGGTCAAAACCCTTCGCCTAGCTTCTGTTCTGGCTTACAACAATGAAGGCCAGATTAATCTTAAAAATATCAAGAGGGCATGGCGAGATCTATCCGGGCAAAATTGAGATCGGCTTTTTGGCCTTTCGGCAGGAGGTCAAAATGAAAGAAATCACTAAAGCTCAAATAAAAATGATCCACATCTTAAAAAACACGTTGGCCCTTGATAATGTCTCTTATCGGGCCGGGCTTTATATCGTTTATGGGGTCCGCAGCTGTGAGGATCTCAATTTTGATCAGGCCAGTTCCTTAATTATGCAAATGAAAAAAATGGCAGGGGAAAACAATTTAAAGCATGAAATGACTCAAAAACTTTCAAATAGAGAAGGAATGGCCACCGTGAAGCAATTGGATTATATCCTAGGGCTTTGGAAAAAAATTTCTCAATATCATGATCAAGCCGATAGAGATCGAGCCCTAAGAGCCTTTGTTGAGCGGATTGCAAAGGTTTCGGACCTGAGATTCTTGACCAAACGCGGCGCGGCAAAAGTCATCAATGCCTTGAAGAGTATGCTGAAGAGAAAAACAAAAACGGAGATGCGCATCGAGGCGGGAAAATTAGCTAGTGTCCATCCGGAAACCCCGGATTTTTGATGCGAGTTGTGATCGGTACG
>CAZTAS010000295.1:0-7011 GCA_964611635.1 uncultured Thermodesulfobacteriota bacterium | reverse complement strand
AACACCCTGAAATATAAATAATTTCGCTCAAAAGCAGCGGAAACTTGGGCTAAGAATGCAAACAAGTCCATATTCTCAAAACCACCAATCAACCTTTTCAGTCTGTGACTACAAGAAATTCATAAATCTCTCTAACACCTTAGCAGTTTGATACTCATCACTTACAACTCTTGCCGCATTTAGAAATACCTACCGTACCTTCTCAATAATTAGCGGTAAACACGTTTATTATCAGAAGGTCCGGATTCCGGCTTTCGCCGGAGTGACGTGAACTTAGCCCCTTTTGTCATTCCGGCCCCGTATCAAATACGGGATAAACTCCAGCCGGAATCCAGGTGTCCCCCCCTAATCATTGAGATGTTACTACCTACCTTTTTCTCGCTATACAGAAAATATGATCTCCAAATAAAAATGAGGGAATAGAATAAATAGCTGAACTGCGTGAAAGATAGGGGATGCCAAGAGGGCTCGTTATGGTTTTATAAGTTTGATAACCTGAAGTCTTAAGTAACTTTGTCAGATTTATTGGATTATATTCGTACAAATGCGTAGGGTCATAACAAAATCTTTTACCTTGAATTGCATGTATTATTTTTGATGGAAATGCCCATCCATTTGGACAAGACACAATTAATTTGCCAGCTTTAACCAGTATACTTCTTAGTTTGACTACAGCTTTCCTAGGATATTTAAGATGCTCAAGTACATGCTGCATATATATGGCATCGTATTGCCCTTCCAGTTCAAACAGGTTTCTAACTTCAAATTCTATGTTGGGGTATTTTGTCTTTGCTATGGATATAGCATCCCGGTTGATATCGATTCCAATGGGATTTGCATCATACCTATTTTTTAATAGATAACAAAATTCCCCTGTGTTACAGCCAATCTCTAATAATCTGCAATTCGGCCAAGGCTCAAAAAGCTCAAGAATCTTTCTGAACTCCCAGTAGCCTTCCGGACTTTCCTTTTCATGGTCTTTCGCATAATCGATTTCACAACTGTTCATTTCCGATCCCGATATTCTATTTCATTAATCATACATAGCCTCTTCACATACTCCCTGATCCGGCCAACCATCTCACCCTGTTCCAAAAACCTCTCCGATCTGATATAGATTAAAACTAGACATACCCAGGAGCGTGTTCACTCAGAATTCAGTCCAATTTATATCGGAGCATATTTCATAACCAACGCACCTAATTCTACAACCGACGTAACTCACACATACCCAGTTGCGTAATATTTACCCGCCGCTATATAAAGAATGCCCGTATTTCTCTTCAAAATGCGCAATTCTTTCATGAATCCCGTATTCCTGAAAGTAGAATTGTAACATATTGAAATAGCAATATGTTTCCAATTTACTGCAAATTGCACCTATAAATATGAGGGAACAGCACACAATGATTCCAGACACTTACAAGGTCACAAGGCAATTTTGCGGAATACGGGATGAATCCAAGAAATGCCTTAAATCCGCTTCGTTATTTCCCAAAAACGATTCAGTCTCGTAGCGAAAATGTAAATAACTGTCATAATTTCATATTTGTCATTTTCAAAATATAGCTAAATTCCTCTTCAATACTAAACATTTGTATTACTTTTTCTATTTTGCTATTATATTGACTGGTTCGTTTATATTCTTTTTCGTCATATAATACTGTACTATAATTATTTATTCCAAGATAGTCAAACATTTTATCAAGAGCGGCACTATTATTTTGCCTCAAATGATCGTAAACTAACAAATATCCATTGTGACGCTCAATTGATTTAATTGCATAATAATTACTTAATACCCAAATAAAAATAAATTTTGCAAAATAATTCCTTTTATAATACTCGCGAGTGAAAAATTTATCTTTCTTGTTAACATCAATTGTTGAACCGAGGTATTTGTTTATCCAACGAAATTCGTTATTTATATAGAAAAAATTTTTTAATATCATGAATCCAGTGAAGTTAATTGCGATTTGTTTTATAAAACTTGTCTCATTGTTCTTCCTTAATGAATTTTTAATCTTTTTAATTGACAAAAATATATTTACGGGGTTTCTTATGATATGAATTAGTTTGGGACCATATCTATCACTTATTAAATCAACATGGAAATGTAACCTATTTGCCTGCAATAAAATATTTTCTTTCATATCGTTGAATATATCGAAATATTTTAGCAATTGCGCATCACCATAAAAACCAACTGAATTATTGTTTGGATGATTCCTTAATATTTTCAGCAGATCACTGTCATCAAGATTTATATATTCTTGCAATAGGAATTCAGAATGTAAAAAAAATTTGGATTTAAAGCGTCTCTCAAGTTGAATAATATTTGCTAACCTCGGATTTAAAGGTTCATAAAAGCAAAGATGCTCTTTCAGCTCATTCTTAAGGACTTTCCAAATCCACGTTGTCCCACTACGATAATACCCATTGACTACAATCTTTATAGGCATTTCCTTAGACCTTAAGGGTTGTATGTGTAAGCCTTTACTGAATGGCCAAGCTTCGAATCGAAACGCATTTCCACAACTAAATCCCCACTCGATTCAATTGTCACCATATAAACAGTTTGAAAGATACCAAGGCCATTATATGACATGGCCCATCTGCCGTCACAAAATGGCGTGTAGGAAACCATTTGCATTTTATAATTCGCCACTTTTGCCAGCGATGAAATCTTTGACTGCCAGCACAATATATTTACATCTTGTAAGTTGTCCCTTCACGAGATTAAGCAAGAATTGAGCAATGAGATATATAGTAAACAGCGGAAAAAACGTGACGAGCTGAATAGTGTTCCCTTGTTTCCGCATAAACGTTAGCTTGTTCCTCGTGAAGTAGTAATAATTTATATTTTTATTTTTCCTGACACTTGCTCCCCCTTTGTGAAGTATCTCCATATCACAATTGATATAATGCACATAGCCGTATTTATGGGCTTTTAGTGACCAGTCTATGTCTTCAAAGTAGAAAAAATATTTGGTATCCAGCAGGCCAACTTTCTTTATAACTTCACCTTTGACCAGCAGCGCACAGCCCGAAATACAGTCAGCCGGTTTAACGCCTATGAAAGTCTCACTTGGCGAACCATTTCCAATGCTCGTTATCATTCCCGTGAACATGCTTATTCTTCCGCCGACGCTGCACACCTTACTCGGGTCATCATAATAGCAAATCTTTGCTCCAACAAATCCAGTATTTCTGTTGCTCCCAGAAACCCTGACTAAACTGGTCAAGAACCCAGGTTCTACTACTAAGGTATCATTATTTAAGAGCAAGATATAGTCTGTCGTGGAATTACTCAAGGCGTATTCTATTCCCACATTAACCCCCCCAGCAAAGCCATAATTTTTGTCGTTCTGAAGGAGGTGTATATAGTTACCAAATCTCTCCTTCAGCACCTGAGCATCATTGCCCTTGGAGCCATTATCCACCACGATGACCTCGTAATTGGGATAGGTAATCTTCTTCAGAGATTCGAGGCACTCTATAGTATCCTTAAGCCCATTCCAGTTGATGATAATTATGGAGACTTTGGGTTGGTTCAACTTCATGCTAGCCATTGTAATAGCCCTATTCCATCCATGCCCTGATTCCAATCGCCAACAATCTCAGAATACGCACATTTGCTTTTTTTGATCTCATCCCAGAATTCGCTTACTTTGCAGCCCGTTTCCGCAGGATGAACAACTATATCATGAAACGCTATTATACCGCCCTCCTTAACCAACGGAGAAAACATTTCGAAATCCATCCTAACTCCATCGTAACTATGGTCACCATCTATGAAAAGAAAATCAGCTTTTTTACCGCCTAAAATATTCATAACCTTATCTAAGGTCTCCTCGCTGTGAGAATCTGCCCGTAATAAATGCAATTTTTGTTTTGGTAATGTGAATCTTTTATACAACGGAATTCTCCACCAATAGTATCCTCCACCAAACATTCCCCCCGGTAAGTCAATGCTAATTATTGTGGCATCTTTATCAGCCACACGGCAAAACAAGAACAGGGTCCCCCCCATAGCAGTCCCGATTTCAATGACAACCCTTGGCTTTCTTTCATTTAAAATCCTCAGCAGTCCCAAAATCTCCTCTGGAATCTGTAAAGGCATGATCAGGTCCCCGACACCATAAAAACAAAAATCAACTAAATCATTCAAGTTAGCGAAACTAGTTTTCCTCACTTTGATTAAGGCATACACGTGAATGGGAAACTCCGGCTTTGTGTAAGCCAAAGCCCTTCGGAGAAAGACGCTCAGTTCCTTCCTCTTCAGGACTTCAATTGCTCGCATTGAGATATTGGTTATTCTATTCATGGCATAACGATTACTTTCTTCTAAATTCATTTGCTATCACCACCAGCTCTTTTATATTCAATTCAATTGTCACCATATGAACAGTCTGAGCGATAGCAAGTCCATTGTATTTATGTTTTGTTTCCCTTCTCCAAAGTTTCACCACCTTCGACGCGTCGGCTTTCCTTTTCAATCCAAAAAAACGTTTTACCTGTACCATATTCAACTAGTTTCCATCGAGAAACAGGCGACTTTTTTTTCGGGTGCTTGGCGATTTGCGACCCAGATTGATTTGCTCTAATGCCCGCCAAAGCGCGTTTCGGGCGTTTTTATCAACTCACTTATTCCAAAATATGGTCAAGTAGACAATCCGCTTCACATCATCAAAAGACCCTCTTTGACCATCACGATACTACGCATTTGACCGGATATATCCCTTTCAGGTACTAATGCCCGTCCAATGTGTTTCGGTATACCTGCTCAATCATTCTAACAGTAGTTTCCCATCTAAACTTTTTTGCTTGTAACAGACCTTTCTTTCTAAGTTTGTCAGCAACTTTCCCGTCATCAAGAACCTTAATTATCATCCTGGCCAATTCTCCTATGTCATTTGGATCCACGCATATAGCGGCATCACCTGCTACCTCAACCAATGAGGTTTTCTTTGTCGTTATAACTGGACAACCACAGGCCATGGCCTCAATAACTGGTAGACCGAATCCTTCATAGCTACTGGGAAAAACAAACACATCTGCCATACTGTAAACTACTGGCAAATCTTCCTCTTCCATAAAATCTATAAATTGAACATTTTCCTCAATTTTCAGACCACAGACAAGGTCCATTAATCTCTCCCTCGAATTGGATTCACCGGGCTTGCCAACCTTCACAAAAACGATGTCATGATACTTCTTCTTTATAAGAGCAATCGCTTCCAATATTTTGTCTACATTCTTCCTCTTTTGTTCGGAACCAACATAAAGAACAATTCTGTTGTTATTTCCTAATCCATATTTCTCAGGCAATCCCCTTTCTGATGGTCTGTATAGCTCACTATCATAGGCAAAAGGCGCAACCTTGACTTTTGAATATTCAATATTAAGATATCCAACTATGTCTTTTTTGCTGAATTCAGATCCGGTTATTATCCTATCAGCTCTTTTCATGCCATTAAGGCAGAGTTTGTTGAAAGCCATCTGAAAAGGGGAAACATATTTATCTTTGAAAGATATAAGATCATAACAGGTGACTATTGGATTCCTGATAGGAAGAAGATATATTATATATGCAAAGTTTTGATGAAAAAAGTGGTTTATTGAACAAATTTTCGAACGGAGAAAGACTCTTATCGGAAATATGAATAAGGTGTAAATCTTGTTCTTGATATTGCTTTCAGTTTGTTTGTAATCTGTCCTTATGATATTGAACTTTCTAAGCCTTCGCGCTACTTCCTCTTGTACACGCAGGGAGCCATGAATCTCTCGCTTATTTTGTTCACAGATTAGGTGAAGATTTGATCTCATTGGATATTTTGTCCGTGCCATTTGTTCCAGAAACTGCGGCCGAATTTAACAATGAATCCCACTAAACGTAGACGCCTTGTTAGATTTGTGAAATGGATTTCGACGATCCCAAGAACAAGCCAGATAGCCGTTTTCTCATTGCAATGCAATGAATAGATCTGTGAATCTATTAAGAGTGTTCCGATACATCTTGGTATAACTCAGCAACTTTGCGAGCTGCCTTCTCCCATTTGAATTTGGCCGAGTGTTCAAGGCCTTTACCTATAAGATTTGCCTTAATTACCCCATCATCGCGCAATAACCTGATGGACTCTGCCAATGTCTGAGGGTCGTCAGGGTCGCAAATAATTGCAGCGGATTGAACAATTTCACCCAATGAACCCTTATCCGAACAGATGACAGGAATACCACAAGCCATGGCTTCAAGCGGCGGCCAGCCGAATCCTTCATACAGTGATGGAAAAACAAAAACATCAGCCAAGTTGTAAACTTCTTGCATCGTGCTAAACCCCTTGGGGGCTCCTATATATCTTGTGCTATCTTCCAGCCCACATTTCTCGATTAGGTTGCGCTGTTTTCTTGAAAAAGGTTGCCCGGCTTTGATAAACATAAATCCATTTTTGTCATCTTTGGCACATAGTATTTTCAAACTCCTTATAATTGTCTCAATGTTCTTATAAAAGAGCGACGAACCCATATGCAATAAAACGTACTTATCTTCAATTCCATACTTGGTTCTGAGTGCCACTTTATCTTCAAATGGTATCGGCTTATAAGAAAAATTTAGCCCCGGATATATAACCTTGATTGCATTAGGCGGACATAGATTGTACTCAATAAGATGCCTCTCTGTACATTTGGAATCTGCAATGACATATCGAGCTTTTTTCAAACCGCTGATACAGTATTTGTAGTATTGAATATTACCAGCTTCGCTCTTTGAAACACCATCGAATTTGCCATCCCTTACCAACAGCGGAATGAGATCGTGGCAAGTCACGATAGTGTATTTTTGAGGAAGATAAGATATTAAGTATGAATTAATATGATCAGCAATGTGAAAAACATCTACTTCCTCCCTCCTCTTCATTTGCAACAGCTTCCACGGATACCGCAGAAATCTGTCCCAAATCCCTAGCAAGCTTCTGAAGGCTCCGGTATTTATTGATTGGAATGATATGT
>CAZTAS010000294.1:0-7017 GCA_964611635.1 uncultured Thermodesulfobacteriota bacterium | reverse complement strand
GAGATCCTAAACCGCCAGCTTATTCTTTTTTCAAAGAGCTAAAGTGTTACAAAAAATTAAAAAACCCCATCCTCCCTTCACGGGAAAACGGGGTCTTATGATTTCATTCCCTTCACGGCGCCCCCCCCGATAACAAACGGGTTTACATCGGCGGCCAAAATGACATTATATCAATAAATACAAACACTTATACTTCTTTTATGGAACAAAAAAAATCATCTGTCAAGAAAAAATTTGATATCTTGACAAGTGCAAAATTTTATGCAAAAGTTTTTAATAAATATAGATCATGAGAGAGGGTCAAAGGCTCATCCATCTTTACGGTGAGCACGTTTTTATGCGAAAATGAGCATCAGGGTTAATGGTGGAAACGCATCTTTTGAGGCCTTTTGCGGGGCGCAAAGGAAAATCCAGATATTTATTAATAAAATGAAAGGGACCGATCATGAAAAAAATTAGCTTTCGGGCAGCGTTGGGAGGCATCGCCATAGCATGTGTGGCGGGTTTCCTTTTATATGGATGCGAGACGGTCAGGCCCGCACCCAAAGCGGAGGTCACCACCCCCGGTGGGCCTTCTATCCAGGAAGCCCAGGCCGCGGCCTATGACGGCCCCCAGGCAAGAGTCGCGGTCTCGCGGTTTACGGACAAGACAGGGAAAGGATGGTGGACCGGCGCCATCGGAGACGGCATGGCCGATATGATGGCCACGGCTTTGTTCCACACGAACCGCTATATTGTGCTGGAACGCCAGCAACTGGGGGATGTACTCCAGGAGCAGGATCTGGCGGCATCCGGAAGGATAAGAAGAGAAACAGCGGCGCCCATAGGCCAGATCGAAGGGGCGGAGCTGTTGATCACCGGAGCCGTTACCGAGTTTGAGGGAGCGGCATCCGGCGGCGGCGGTGGAATCGGCGGTTGGGGAGGGAGCGTCTTCGGGGCCATTGCTGGAGGCTTCAAAAAAGCCCACATGGCCATCGACGTGCGCGTTATCGATACCCGGACCTCTCGCATTGTGGCTGCGACCTCTGTGGAAGGGAAAGCCACGGACGTCAACCTAGGGGGCGCCCTGGGAGGAGCCGTTGGAGGCGGCGCACTGGGCGGCGCGCTGGGCGGCTGGTCCAAGACACCCACGGAGAAGGCGCTGCGACTTTGTATCAAGGAAGCAGTTGACTTCATCGCGAGCAAGACACCAGCGCAATACTACCATTACGGGAAAGGCGGAGCGGCAGTCAGGCCCGCCGCGGCAGCCCCTGCACCCGCGCCATCTGCTCCTCCGGCACCGGCCACTCCCCAGGCTGAGGAGAATACAGTAGAGGTAATGGGCTCATCGGTGAACATTCGCTCCGGGCCGGGGACTAATTACGGGATAATCGGCAGTGTGAAGCGCGGGGAACGATTGGTCCTGCTGGGCGAAAGCGGTAACTGGTTCCAGGTGCGAATGCCCGACGGAAAAGAAGGGTGGATTTTCAACAGGCTGGTCAAGTAGGCACTTATATTGTTTAAAGGCCCCTCAATGGAGTTGTTAGAAATTAGTACATATCGAGGGGCCCTAAAATTTTTTTGACAAGCTGTTCTTTTAACAATGGGCTCTGTGCCCGCTGTTTTGTCAGGATCATGCGTGTGTCCGGCGAGTGATCCTGGCTTTTTTGTCTGAAGAGCGTGCCGAAACACCGATGTTTTATGACTTATAAAAAAAAATGCAGGATTAAAAATAGGGGTAATTTTTCTCGATTTTCTCGAAGGAAAGATATTTTGACTTTTTGTTAAGCGAAGTTAGAAGCAAAACTCTATCAAAAAGCTCTTTTTGATTAGCAAGCATTAAAGCAAACAGCCAAAAGAGTCGGTTTGTGGCTATCCACGTCAACCGCGAATTGAGCTGACTTACGGGCTCATCCGCGAGGTCTTCAATGGGATGAGCATAGCGGATAGCCACCGTACCCTGCGCGTATTGGAAATAGGAAACTCACTGCTTTACTCAATTTCGCATGAGGATGTACAGTTGAAATTTCTCATGCCTTCAACAAAGAGAAACAATTACGATTAAAAATCGGAGGAGATGCCAATGGTTCAGCTCGGTTCAGGTGATAAAGCACCGAATTTTGAATTAATGGATCAGCACGGTAAAACTTTGAAATTGTCGGATTTCAAGGGTCGCAAACTGCTGGTCTACTTCTATCCAAAGGCCAATACACCGGGATGCACCAAACAGGCCTGCAATGTCAGGGATGCACAGGTAGATCTGACCCAGTCTGGAGTGGCTGTTGTGGGGATCAGTCCTGATTCTCCAGAAAAGCAAAAGAAATTTGACAGCAAACACGGTTTAGGTTTTCCTCTTCTTTCTGATACGGATCATGCTGTCGCCGATGCTTATGGCGTCTGGGGCGAGAAATCCATGTATGGGAAAAAATATGAGGGGATCATACGCTCGGCGTTTTTAATCGACGAGCAAGGGAAGATCGTCCAAGCCTGGTACAATGTCAGCCCGAAAGACACGATACCAAAAGCTCGAGAGGCACTTGAGGCTTAATTTAAGTAAGAAGCAAAGAAATGTAAGCGTCCGATTGTGAGCCGCGTAAGAAGGAATAAAGAATACAAACTATTTCACGCCTGGATTAGTAAGGCCAATTCTGTTGATTTCCCGATTTCATTTTTTATCATAATATTCTTAATTAGCCAGCGGCTGCACCAACACGAATGAATATCTTGGGTGCCACTGGCAGAGCCGAAGGTTCGCCAGTGAAGCATGAGTGTACTGATAACAAGACACGGGCAACCTTCGGTTTGCCCGTGGCACCCAGTTTAGGAATGTCAAAATGCAATTTTTAATGACGTTTAATATAGAAAGCGCAGCAGGGGCTGGCAGGGGATCGCCTCGGGAAAGATGAAATGGCTGATCGTGTGGAAGAGATGCCGAAGCATTAAACACATAATCCATTGCTTCTATGCGTCTTCCTGAGATGATAAACGCTAAATGATTAGGCTTGACAGACGTTGAGCCTATAGGTAACATAATACACACAAGTGGAGGAGGCACTATGAAATTGCCACTTCGATTTGCCGCTCTATTCTTG
Source organism: uncultured Thermodesulfobacteriota bacterium (assembly GCA_964611635.1). Classification (GTDB taxonomy): domain Bacteria; phylum Desulfobacterota; class JAFDED01; order JAFDED01; family JAFDED01; genus JAFDED01. The sequence goes on along the minus strand of CAZTAS010000294.1, from coordinate 3,946 downwards.
GCACTTACCCTAGCGGCGGGATGCGTGTGGTTTAAAACAAAGGAGGAAACTCGTTCAGCCGAACAGATGTGGGCTGATGCCGAGAAACAATTCAGCAAGGAGAGCTTTGAAAAAGCGGCGGACGATTACAAGAAGCTAAAGGATTACCATCCATACAGCCCACTGGCTACATCGGCCGAATTGAAACTTGCCGACGCTTACTTTCTGGACAAGAAATATCAACTGGCTTACTCGCAGTACAATCAGTTTCGAGAGCTTCACCCTACACACGAAAAGATCCCTTACGTGATTTATCAAATGGGCATGTGTCATTTCAAGCAAATGCTTTCAAAAGATCGGGATCAGGACCACACTCGCGCAGCAATAAAAGAGTTCGCTGTCCTAGTGCGTATGTATCCAGGAAGCGAACATGTGACCGCTGCCAGAGAGAAGATGGAGCAATCCTGGAAGCGCCTGGCCGAATATGAATATTACATCGGCAAGTTCTATTATAAAAAAAAGAATTACCCTTCAGCTCTTCGTCGATTTGAGAAAATCCGGTACCTGTATTCTGGACTCGGGCTTGACTGGAACGTTGACCGATACATTGATCTTTGCAATAAAGCCCTTGCGCAGGAAAAAGAACAGGAAAAGGAAAAGGACAAGGAAGGGAAAAAAAGTTGGAAATTATTCCCTTTTTTCCCCTGGTGAATAAAATCAGACGCCAGGCCGGGCCCATAAAGCGTAAAAGCCGTCAGGATTCTAATCATTACCCCACCCATCCTGATATTCCTGCTCATAGAGTGCAATTGCAATGCATTAAAATCATATTGGTGAACAATTTTATGAGGGATTTTCATATTTTTTTACAGTGGAGGTGCAATATGCCTTATGGTTTCAATGGGAAAGTTCTTCACGTGGATCTTAGCCGAGGATCAATTGAGGTAGAAACACTGCCCGAGCAGATATATCGGACTTATCTGGGTGGCAGCGCCCTGGTTCTCTATTATCTGCTGCGAGAGTTAAAGCCAAGTACTGACCCTCTTGGACCGGACAACCTGCTCATTTTTGCATCCAATGTCATTTCCGGTGCGCCAGTTGCGGGGCTCACACGCTATACCGTGGCGGCTCGATCCCCCTTGACCGGTGCTTTTGGCGAGGCCGAAGCGGGAGGATATTGGGGACCCGAGTTCAAAATGGCTGGATTCGACGCCATTGTTATTCGCGGCAGGGCGGATCGGCCGTCTTACCTGTGGGTTAAAGATGGGGAGGCCGAGATCAGGGACGCCGCGGACATTTGGGGCCTGGAGACGGGCCCAGCCCAGGAGCGTATCCGCAAGGAGCTGGGCGATCAGCGCATTCGGGTGGCGCAGACAGGTCCGGCCGGTGAACGTATGGTGCGCTACGCCTGTGTCCTCAACGAACTCAAGCACGCCAATGGACGAACGGGCATGGGAGCCGTTATGGGCTCCAAGAATCTCCGGGCCGTCGCCGTCAGAGGCACCAGCAGAGTCACTTTGGCCAACCCGGACGCGGTGAAAGATATCGCATCCTTTATTGTCCAGGCCATTAAGGAGAATCCAGGCGATCAGGCCCTGCGCAAGATGGGAACGGCCAACCTGGTCATGCCCTTGAATGAAATGGGAATTCTTCCCACCCGAAACTTCCATTCCGGCTACTTTGAGGGAGCGGAGAAGATCAGCGGGGCCACCATGACGGATGAGATCCTCGAGCGCTCCGAAGGATGCTATGCCTGCGCGGTGCAGTGCAAGCGCGCTGTAAAGGTGGAGGACAGAGAATACCAGACCTCCCCGATGTACGGTGGGCCGGAGTATGAGACTTTGGCTTCCCTGGGCTCCCTGCTGTGCATCGATAATCTCCGAGCTGTGGCCCACGGAAACGAGCTGTGCAACCGTTACGGCCTTGACACCATTTCAACAGGAACCACTATCGCATTCGCCATGGAGTGCTTCGAGAACGGGCTCATCTCGCATGAGGAGGCTGATGGAGTTGATATCCGTTTCGGTAACGCCAAAGCAATGGTGGAACTCATCCACAAGATCGCCAGGCGGGAGGGAATCGGGGATCTCTTAGCCGAGGGCGTCATGAGGGCCGCTCAAAAAATCGGCCGGGGAGCGGATCAATACGCCATGCACATCAAGGGTCAGGAATTACCCCTGCACGAGCCCCGCGTCAAAACCGGGATGGGTTTGGGTTTTGCCGTCTCCCCAACCGGAGCGGATCATGTAGAGGCGCCGCACGACACCCCATTCCAGCAAAAAAACCCCATCATGGACGCCGTCGCACCTCTTGGCCTGCTGGATCCCTTAGACCAGAAATACATGGGACCTGAGAAAGTCCGACAATTCGTCTATCTTCAGAAAATCTGGTCCCTGTGGAACTGCGCAGGCATCTGCAACTTCGCCGCTGGGCCTATATGGGCAATGCCGCTCAAGAAGATGGTCCAGATGGTGGAGGCCATTACAGGATGGGACACAAGCTTGTGGGAGCTTTTGAAGGTCGGCGAGCGAGCCGTTACCATGGCCCGGGTCTTCAACATGAGGGAAGGGTTCGGCAGAAAAGACGATACCTGGCCCGAGCGGCTTTTTCAGCCCATGGAAGGCGGGCCCACCGACGGCCGCACCGTTGAGCGCAAAGAGTTTGACGCGGCACTTGATCTATACTATGGCATGATGGGATGGGACACGGATACCGGTACTCCCATTAGGGCGAAACTCTGGGAACTCAATCTTGGCTGGCTCCCTGAGGCCAAAAAATAATGGCCTGCAAAAAGGGCGTCGGGAATATTCCCGACGCTTTTTCTATTCCTGTTGTCTCTGAGGATCATGGATTCCTTTAAACCATATGTTGTGATGAGCATCGGGGTGGTGGCCATCAGCTTCGCGGCTATCTTCATACGTCTGGCGAATGCGCCTTCACTTGTGGTGGCAGCGTCTCGCCTGACCATTGCATCCGCCATCCTTATCCCCATGGCCTGGTCCCGGATTAAGCCAGAACTGAAGGGAATGCGCCCGAGGGACATTCTGCTTTTCTTCCTTTCAGGGACTTTTTTGGCCTTCCATTTTGCTGTCTGGATTGCATCGCTTAGCTATACTTCAGTTGCCGCCTCCGTTGTCTTGGTGACAACGAACCCCATCTTCGTGGCCCTAGCCTCATTCCTTTTTCTGCATGAGCCAATCGGCAGGCTTCAGGCAATTGGCATTGTACTTTCGGTTGCAGGGGGAATAATGATCGGTGCCGGCGAGACAGGAAGTAGCGGACATGCTCTCTATGGGGATCTACTGGCCCTTCTCGGGGCTCTCCTGATGACATCTTACCTTTTGGCCGGGCGGCAGCTGCGCCAGCGATTTAGCCTTCTGGCCTACATATCTGTAGTATATGGGGTGGCAGCGATACTTCTGCTGGGGATGTGCCTGCTGACGGGCGCTTCTTTCTATCCATATCCCGGGCGGACTTATTTAATGTTTGTCCTGCTGGCCCTGGTACCCCAGCTCATCGGACATTCCAGCTTTAACTGGGCACTGCGCCACGTTACCGCATCATTCGTGGCCGTGGCCATCCTGGGAGAACCCGTGGGCGCCACTCTTCTGGCTTACTTGATCCTGGGAGAAACGCCAATATCAACACAGTGGATGGGGGGGATTCTGGTTCTTTTAGGAATTTATATTTGCGCCAGGGGTGAGAGAAATCTTCAGGCGCCTGGATAATGATTGTATGAAAATTTTTCGTGATCTGCCCTCCTTCATAAATAAATATATGTTTCACCATTTCACCGTCAGTCCATTTCCTTTCTGACTTAGAGAAAACTTAAGTGGATGTGCATAAATCAGCACTCAAATGAGAGTCTCCGGGATCTTTTCGTAAGCCCCAGATCGAATCATTAGCTATTTTTGGTTCATCCGGTTCTTGCGTACTTTAGGTCTTGAACAGAAGTGGACAATCAGGT